>CAMZLW010000096.1 GCA_947311785.1 uncultured Ignavibacteriales bacterium
GCCGTATGTGGGAAATCTACAAGTACGGTTCTGTGAGGGGCATTGAAACTCCTCACTTTAATTATAAAAATTAAATTAAGGAGTCATATTATGTCTACTCGACAAACTAAAATAATTATCCTTATTGTAGGATTTGTATTAGGAGCTGGATTAATTACGTTATACAACGCAATGTATAACCACATGGATATACATGCAGAAGAAGAAGCATTTGAAGAGACATTATACTCTTGCGGAATGCACCCAAATATTATTGAAAGCGAACCAGGCACTTGCCCAATTTGCGGAATGAACTTAACGCCAATTAAAGGCTCAGGAACTAAATCGAGTTCAAAATCGACCGGTGAGAAAAAAATAATTTACTGGCGTGCACCAATGAATCCGAACGAAGTTTACGACGCTCCGGGCAAATCACAAATGGGAATGGACTTAGTTCCAGTTTATGAAGATGAAGGTGGAGCAGCTGGTGTTGTAACTGTTGATGGTTCTGTGCTTCAAAGTATGAATGTTAAAATGGAATTTGTTCAGAGCAAAGGTATTTCCTCAATAATTTATACAAACGGAACTCTTGAAACAGACGAGAGAAAAGAATTTGCACTTACAACAAAACTTGATGGATGGATTAAAAAACTTTACGTTAACTATACCGGACAAAAAGTACGTAAGGGTGCAAAGTTAGTAGATATTTATTCTCCAAAACTTGTTGCCGCTCAGCAAGAACTACTTACTGCAATAAATTACGATGCTTCAATAAATGGAACATCAAAAGGTGCAATGATTGAAAACGCAAAGAGAAAGTTAGAGTTGTTTGATATCAGCAAATCGGATATTGAAAAGATTGTATCGACAAAAAAGATAAATAAATATATGACTCTGTATGCACCATTCAACGGAACGGTACTCTCAAAGAATGTACTTGAAGGAGAAATGGTTAAAGCAGGTAAGGAGATTATTAAGATTGCAGACCTTTCGAACCTTTGGTTAAAAGCCGATATATACGAAAGTGAACTTGAAAAAGTAAAACTTGGTTCAAAGGCAGAAATAAATTTCTCATACAATCCTGATAAAACCTACAGAGGAAAAGTTACATTTATTTATCCGACAGTAAACCCAAAAACACGTACAGTAACTGTTAGAATTGATGTAAAGAACAGTAACAATAAATTAAAACCATCAATGTTCGGAAACGTTATACTAACAGGAGATGAGTTTGGAGAAACACCAACAATACCTGAAACCGCTGTGTTACGTAGTGGAAAACGGAATATAGTTATACTTTCGCTTGGCGATGGAAAATTTAAACCTGTAGAAGTTAAACTTGGTCTTTATGCAGATGGGTTCTATCAAATACTTGAAGGATTAAAAGTTAATGATGCAATAGTAAGTTCAGGGCAATTTATGATTGATTCGGAAAGTTCTCTTCGTTCAGCAGTAAAATTATTCACTTCTGCTAATGCAGGGAAAGCTCCACAAAAAGAGATGACTGATGAAAAGATGAAAGAGATGGATTCAATTTCCGATGAACATGTTGGCGAGGAAGAGCATAACCACGCAACATCCATTGTACACAAGGGAATAATTGATTTAGCAGCAATTGATAAGAACGGTGATGGCAAAGTATTCCAAGACCCAATGGATTGGAATGTGATTTCGGATGAAGAAGGAAGATGCCCACTTTGTAATATGTTTCTAAAAGAAGTAACAATTGATGAAGCAAAAATGAATTTAAAAATGAACGGATTTGAATATAAATAGGAACGCAGATCTTTATGATTGCTATGATTTTTTATGATAAATATTTTTCAGCGTTAATCATAAAGATCATAATAATCAGCGTTCCCATTCGGGAGAAATATTATGGTAGCAACAGATAATCAAAAAGAAGGCTTAATAGCCAATATAATTGAATGGTCAATAAACAACAAGTTTATGGTAATCATTCTTACGCTTGCAATGGTTGCAGGTGGTTTATACGCACTTAAAAATATTCCACTTGATGCACAGCCCGACTTAAGCGATGTACAAGTAATCATCTTCACAGAGTATGCCGGACAAGGTCCACAGATTGTTGAAGACCAAGTAACATACCCAATGACTTCAAAGATGCTATCCGTACCTTTTGCAAAGACAGTACGCGGATATTCATTCTTTGGCTTCTCAATGGTATATATAATTTTTGAGGATGGTACTGATATTTACTGGGCACGAAGTCGTGTGCTTGAATATTTAAGCTCACTCCAAAAAGATATGCCCGAAGGCGTTTCGCCAACTTTAGGACCCGATGCAACCGGGCTAGGATGGGTTTACCAATATGCACTTCAATCGGATAAAAGAGATTTGCAAGAATTACGTTCAATCCAAGATTGGTTTTTACGTTACGAACTCTCAGCACTTCCCGGAGTTTCGGAAGTAGCCAGTATTGGCGGGTATGTAAAGCAATATCAAGTAAACTTAGACCCAAACAAATTAGCATCTTACGGTATTCCACTTAGTAAAGTTAAAATGGCAATAAAAGAAAGCAACAACGATGTTGGCGGAAGGCTTATGGAAATAAGCGAAATGGAATTTATGGTTCGCGGTCTCGGTTACATTAAAAGTAAAGAAGATTTAAGAAAAATTGCAATTGGTTTTGATTCTGAGAGCGGAACTCCAATCTATTTGGAGAATGTTGCAACTATAGATATTGGTCCCGAGCTAAGGCGTGGTGTAGCCGAGTGGAACGGAGAAGGCGAAACCGTTGGCGGAATTATTGTAATGCGTTATGGCGAAAATGCACTTGATGTAATTAACCGTGCAAAGGAAAGATTGGAAGAATTAAAATCTTCTTTACCTGATGATGTTGAGATTGTAACCACATACGACCGCTCCGATTTGATTAATGCTGCTATCGATAATCTAACATGGACACTTCTTGAAGAGAGTTTAATAGTTTCAATAATTATTATAATATTCTTAATGCACGTTCGTAGTTCACTGGTTGCAATTATCACCCTCCCAACTGCTGTACTTGGTGCCTACATTGTAATGTATTATCAAGGAATTAATGCAAACATAATGTCGCTCGGAGGTATTGCAATTGCAATTGGGGCAATGGTAGATGCGGCCATTGTGATGGTAGAAAATTCCCATACGCATATAGCACACGAACAGGAACTACCGAAGGAGAAGCAGCGTCCTCATTGGACGGTGATTCTTGAATCTGCTAAAGAAGTTGGACCATCAATATTTTATTCGCTTCTTGTTATAACAGTTTCGTTTCTTCCTGTATTCACTTTAGAACAGCAAGAGGGAAGACTCTTTAAACCACTTGCTTTCACAAAAACATATTCTATGGGAATGGCTGCAATACTTGCTATCACAATAGTTCCTGTACTTCTTGGATTTTTTGTGCGAGGTAAAATGCGTTCGGAAGAGAATAATCCGGTAACACGTGTACTTGCAAAAATTTATCATCCAGTTGTAGATTTTGTAATGAACAAACGCTGGGCAGTAATTTTTGTAGCTGCTGTAATGATTGGATTAACATACATTCCATACTCAAAATTAGGCTCCGAGTTTATGCCTCCGTTGTACGAGGGCGATTTGCTCTATATGCCTACTACACTTCCTGGAATATCGGTTACAAAAGCGAAAGAAATTTTACAGCAGACCGATAGAATAATTAAAACATTTCCAGAGGTTGAATCCGTATTTGGCAAAATAGGTAGAGCTGAAACAGCAACTGATCCTGCTCCTCTTTCTATGATTGAAACTACAATTCAATTGAAACCTAAAGAAGAATGGCGTGAAGGAATGACACCTGAAAAATTAGTTGAAGAATTAAACGCTGCAATTCAAATTCCTGGTTTAACAAACGCCTGGACAATGCCAATAAAAACAAGGATTGACATGCTTGCTACGGGAATTAAAACTCCTGTTGGAATTAAAATTGGTGGTCCCGATTTACAAGTGTTGCAAGGCATTGGTAAAGAGATTGAGCAAGTTGCAAAGAACATAAAAGGCACTCGCTCTGTTTATGCAGAACGTTCTGTCGGTGGTAATTATATCGATTTTGATATTAACCGTGTAGCAATTGCTCGTTATGGATTAACAATTAACGATGTGCAGGATGTTATCATGTCCGCTATAGGCGGGATGAATATTACACAAACTGTTGAAGGGCTTGAACGATACCCTGTAAATTTACGCTACCAACGTGACTATCGCGAAAATATTGAGGAGCTAAAGCGAGTGCGTGTTTCAATAAAAGGTGGTGGAAATGTTTTACTTTCAGAGTTAGCAACGCTTGAAATAAAGAAAGGACCGCCTGCTATTAAGTCTGAAAATGCTCGTCCAAATGCATGGGTTTACATAGACATTAAAGATATTGATGTTGGCAGTTATGTGGAAAATGCAAAAGAGATTATCGCCAAAGAAGTTGAGATACCAACTGGCTATTCTCTTATTTGGAGTGGACAATACGAGTATATGGAACGCTCAAGTGAAAAACTTGCAATGGTTATTCCAATCACTTTATTGATTGTAATTCTACTTCTTTACATTAATACAAAATCCTGGTTAAAAACTGGAATAGTTTTATTAGCATTACCATTTTCTCTAATTGGAGCAATGTGGTTTCTATATTTGGCAGGATTTAATATGAGTGTGGCTGTGTGGGTTGGTATAATAGCCTTGCTCGGTGTCGATGCCGAAACCGGTGTAATTATGCTACTCTACTTGGATATCTCGTATGAGAAGTTCAAAAAACGTGGAGCGTTACAATCGTTTACAGATTTACGCGAGGCAATTTTTGAAGGTGCAGTAAAAAGAATTCGCCCAAAAATGATGACTGTAATGACAACAATGCTTGGACTTCTTCCAATTATTCTTGGCACCGGAATTGGCTCTGATGTAATGAAACGTATTGCTGCCCCTATGGTTGGCGGAATTATCACCAGCTTTTTAATGGAGCTTACTGTCTATCCCGCAATTTTTTACTTGTTGAAAAGAAGAGAGATGAGAAAAGAACTGGGAGTGGCAGTAATTCAAGAGTAATATTTCAATTTAGTGAATGATTTAGAAAAGCGTAGAGACATTCTGCGGAATGTCCGCTTTTAACAAGCAAGAGTAAAAATAAAATAACGGGAAAATAAATTTCCACAAATTATAAATCTAATAGGAGAAACAATATGAAAAACATAATAAAAACAGCAACCGTAGCTTTAGTAATAATGTTGCTATCATCAGTAATGACAATGGCTCAGGAGCATAACCATACGCACAAAGGTGATAAGTCGATGGAGATGAGTAAAACAATGGATATGAAAAGCATCGACAAAAATAATGATGGGGTAGTTTACGAATGCCCAATGAAATGTGAAGCTCCGTCCGATAAACCAGGCGAGTGTTCAAAATGTGGAATGAGTTTAAAGAAAGTATCGGTAAAGGATGCAAGAGGCTCAATGAATAAAGGGATGAAAATGGATCATGGTAAAATGATGAACCACGATAAAGATGGCAAGCATATGGATATGGACATGGATCATTCAAAAATGGAAAATCATGTTGTACACAAAGGAACAATTGATGTTTCTAAAATTGATAAAAATAAAGATGGAAAAGTTTTCCAAGATATGATGGATTGGAATGTAATTTCGGATAAAGCCGGTGATTGCCCTGTTTGTGGAATGACTTTAAAAGAAGTGACTGTAGAGCAAGCAGTTAAAAACTTAAACAAACATGGATTTAAAACTAAATAATTAAAACTTTAATATTCCCTTAGATTTATCTAAGGGATTTATTTAACATGAATAGGAGAAATTATGTATCCTCATAAATTATTGTTCATATTGTTACTAATTACTTCCCATCTATTTGCACACGAAGCACATAATAAAAAGAAAAGTATTCCAAAATTGGACACTTTAACAATTGTTGGAAACGATACAATAGCAATAAACGGAATTGCTACACAACAATTCATGGCGGAACATCACGATGGAAATGAAATAGTGCACAACGGAGCAATGGAAGAAGAAGTAAAAGAAGTTACTTTCGGTGCTGCTTTTCAGCATCTTCACAACAAACTAATTCACTTTCCAATTGCGTTAACATTAATTGCACTTCTTCTTTTGATTTTAGGTTATAAAGAGAAACAATATTTGAGTGCAGTAAAAATAATTGTTCCAACTGCTGCCTTGTTAACAATAGCTACAGTTTTAACAGGTCAGGGCCAAACAGCTCCGTTTGAAGGAACTACAGCATACCAATTAGTTGAGACACACGAATTATTAGGATTTGGAGTTTTAGCCTCCTTAATTCTTTGGTCTGTTTCACTTTATGTAAAACCGTTAGAGAAATACATCTACCCAATTGCAATCTTAACTTTTATTCTTGTATCCATCACCGGATTATATGGTGGAGTAATTGCTCATTAAAAAACTAAAAATCAATTCAATAATAGGAGACTATAATGAGACAAATTATCACATTTTTAATGCTTGGAATTACAAGTATTTTATTCAGCCAAAATAAATTATTAATACCTGATACTCTAAGTGGTACAAATATCAACTTAAATCTTCAATACGGAAGTTTCGAGTTCTACCCGGGAGTTCAAACAAGTACAATGGGAGCAAATGGAGATATTCTTGGTCCTACTTTAATATTAAAAAAAAATCAGTTTGTTGATATAAAAGTTAAAAATGAGTTGAACGACACAACAACAATCCACTGGCATGGAATGCACGTATCTGCTGAAAATGACGGCGGTCCTCACACGACTATTGCTCCTTCCGCGACTTGGAATCCGAGCTTTACTGTGCTGGATAAAGCAGGAACATATTGGTATCACCCACATTTGCACGAAAAAACAAATCTTCATGTCTCTAAAGGAATTGCCGGATTTATAATTGTGCGGGATGAAGAGGAAGCTGCTTTAACTCTTCCAAGAACTTATGGAGTGGATGATTTTCCATTGGTAATTCAAACAAAAACTTTTGATGCAAATAAAGATATTGTTGTTCCTTCAAACGCCGATTCGGTTGTGATGGTTAATGCAACAATAGATGCAGAATTAGAAGTTCCTGCACAGGTAGTTCGCTTTCGTTTGTTAAATGGTTCATCGCAACGAGTTTTTAATGTTGGATTAAACAACGGGAAAAAAATCTATCAAATTGCCTCGGATGGCGGATTGGTTAGCAAACCGATTGAGCTAACACGCTTGCAACTTTCACCAGGCGAACGTGCAGAAATTTTGATTAATTTTTCAACCTCTGCACCTGGTGAAACAGTATATTTAATGAGTTACGCTTCAGAATTTCAAAACGGAATTTACGGTGCAACTTATCCGGGAATGAATTCGATGCAAACTCTCAATAATTATAACCCAAATCCAATAAATGGAACTAACTTTAATTTAATGCAATTCAAAGTTGTAAGCGAAACTGTAAATCCTATTAAATCAATTCCAACAGACTTAGTAGATGTAACCCCATTACTTGAAAGCAATTCCGATGTTACTCGCAATCTAACATTAAACCCTGTTCAAAGGGGACCAAATATGTTAAACGGAGAGTTTTTAATAAACAATGTTTCATTCGATATGGATGTTATAAATTATACAATTCCATTAAACAATACTGAAATCTGGTCAATAACAAATCAAACACCAATCGCCCACCCTTTTCATATTCACGATGTACAGTTCTATATTTTGGATAGAAACGGCGTTGCACCTGAACCAAGCGAACAAGGCAGAAAAGATGTGGTAATTATAAAAGCACAAGAGACTGTAAGATTTATTACAAAGTTCGAAGATTTTGCTGATGATTCTGTTCCATATATGTATCATTGCCATATGCTTACACACGAGGATGGCGGAATGATGGGACAATTTTCGGTTGTAACTACAACGGATGTTAAAGATGATTTAGCTGTTCCAGAAAAATTTGAATTACATCAAAATTATCCAAATCCGTTTAATCCAAGTACAAAGATTTCATACTCCATTCCACTTGGCGCAAATAATAAATACCCATTTGTTTCTCTTAAAATATATAATATTTTAGGAAGCGAAATTGCAACACTTGTTGGCAAAGAACAGCAAGCAGGTAATTATCAAGTAACTTTTAACGCTACCGAACTTCCAACAGCAATGTATATATACCAATTACAAGTTGGCAACTTTGTTCAAACAAAAAAGATGATGTTAATTAAATAACTTAGGTAAGTAATATGAATATAAAAATAGAAGTCCAATACTTTAACGGATGCCCAAATTCTGAAGCTGTTTTAAAAATGGTAAAAGAGTTTGTTGAAAAATCTGAATTGAAAATAGAGTTCAAAGAAATTCTTGTAGAAACTCAAGAGGATGCGGAGAAATATAAATTTAGAGGCTCACCAACAATTTTAATTAACGGAAAAGACGTTGAAGGCGTTGAAGAAAGCAAAACTCCTTCGTTAGCTTGCAGAGCTAACGCAAATGGTTTGCCCAATAAAAATGATATTAAAAATATTATTACTGAATTAATGAAAAAAAACTAAAAGAATAGTCAAAAATGTCAGCTATGCGACAAAACATATTTATCAAATTCTACAACTTATGTTAAGAATTTAAAAACAAATAACTCAAAACGGAGATACAATGAAAACAAGAAACATCATAAAAACAATGGCAATAGTAACTTTTTCACTACTACTTTCAACATCAATTTTTGCTCAAGATAAACCAGCAAAAAAAGATGCTTGTTGCTCAACAACAGATGCAAAGCACAAATGCACAGACGAATGCAAAACTTTAGGATGTGATGCTGTAAAAGCAAAAGAGGGTAAAACAGCAAAACATGTTTGCACAGACGAGTGTAAAACTATTGGATGTGCCGCAGTTGATGCAAAAAATGCAAAAGCAATGATGCACAAATGCGACGACAATTGCAAAGCTAATGGTTGCTCAATGACAAAAGCATCTTACGAATGTCCTATGAAATGTGAACCTGCAAGCGACAAGCCTGGTGAATGTTCAAAATGTGGAATGAAATTAAAGAAGAAAGCTTAATCTATTTTAAATCAAAAGCGTTAAAAAAGCACATCAGTTGATGTGCTTTTTTATTTTTAAATAATCTCGCATAAAAAAAAGGTTCTACCCTTATTGTTGTGGAATTAGTAAATTTGCATTAAAAAAGGTGTGCCGTGTTTTCAGAGGATTTTTTTAATTTATTATTAAATTTTGGTAGTGATTGGAAAGTTGACAAA
>CAMZLW010000097.1 GCA_947311785.1 uncultured Ignavibacteriales bacterium
ATTTCTGTGCTGATGGATAAAGACCTATTGTTTGTCATATTACTACCTTTTTTTTGATAGCCAATATAATGATTTATTTACTCTTATGTTAGTGCCATTATCCCTTATCTCGGCAAACGAAATGAGGGGTTAAGCATCTATCTCCACCCAATTACCATCGTCTTTAATTAGCTGAATTAATTTTTCTACCGCTACTTCCTGATTTAAATTACGTTGCACAACTTCCTGTCCACGATAGAGTGAAATTTTACTAACACCGCTCCCTACATAGCCGTAGTCGGCATCAGCCATTTCTCCAGGGCCATTTACAATGCAGCCCATTATCCCAATCTTCACTCCTTTTAAGTGGTTAGTGCGGTTTCTAATTTTGTTTGTAACTTCAACTAAATCAAATAACGTTCTTCCACAACTAGGACATGCAATATATTCTGTTTTTGTTATTCTTGTTCTTGTTGCTTGTAAAATTCCGAATGCGGTTGTAGTAATTTTTGAGGCGGAAACATCTCCATAATTTTTAATCCAAATTCCATCGCCTAATCCAGCAAGGAATAATGAGCCCAAGTCTGTGGATGAATCTATAATTAACTGTTCTGTATCTTCAAGATTATATTCCCTTTTAATTATAATTGGAACATCAATTTCTCTTTCCATTAACTCCCAAATAGCACGTCTTTGCTCAACCATACCATTTTTGTTGGATGTAGTTAAAACTAATACTACAGTTAAATTGTTTTTGATTTTTTGTAAAAATTCTTCGGAAAAATCATTGTATGTAAGCTCGATAAAATTAATTTTATTTGATTTTTTGCTGTTGGAATTAAATTCAGAAATAGTAAAGATTGGATATATGTTTTTTTCTGACTGCGACTCACTCCACTCTGGTGAATTAATTATGCCAAATAGATTTTGCGGAAGCTCAATGCCACACTGCTCTTTTCCAAGATAAATATAATCCACCGCAGTGTCGCTAATATTCCATTTGTCATTTTTTAATTTGTATCCAAGGCTTTCCAACAAAGTAGAATCTACTTTTGTATTGCTGGCGTCTGCAACTACTACTGGCACATTTTTATTGCCAATGTTTACAACTTCACTTGTAGCCCGTCTTTTATAGCTAAATGAATTTGTGCTAAAATTTCCAACCCCTTTAATTTTTGTGTGATTAGCACGGTTTAAATATTTAGCAATTATTTTTTTTGCAACTGGTGGTTCAAACTCTGGTGGCTCGGTTAATGAAACACGCACTGTATCTCCAATTCCATCTTCGAGCAACGAGCCAATTCCAACAGATGATTTAATACGTGCATCATCACCATCGCCAGCCTCAGTAACGCCAAGGTGCAACGGATAGTTCATTCCCTCGGCAATCATTTTGTTTATTAGCAATCGGTATGCTTGAACCATCACTTGCGGATTACTTGACTTCATTGACAAAACTAAATTTTGGTAATTGTGAGCTTCGCAAATTCTAACAAACTCTAATGCCGATTCAACCATCCCTAGTGGCGTATCGCCGTAACGACTCATTATTCTATCGGATAGTGAACCGTGGTTTGTCCCTATCCTCATTGCTGTTCCGTATTCTTTACAAATTTTAACCAGTGGGGAAAAGCGTTCTGCAATTCTTTCAATTTCAGAGTTGTATTCTTCATCAGAATATTCTATCTGGTCAAATTTCTTTTTGTCAACATAATTACCAGGATTAACACGTACCTTCTCAACTATACGTGCTGCGGCTTCGGCAGCATTAGGAGTGAAATGAATATCTGCTATTAACGGAAAGTTATAGCCACGTCTTTTTAATTCTTCCTTTATGTTTTTCAAGTTTTCAGCATCCTTCAAACTTGGTGCAGTTATTCTAACTAACTCACTTCCTGCATTATACATTTTTATCGATTGCTCAACAGTAGCAAGGGTATCCATCGTGTTTGTTGTGGTCATAGATTGAATTACAATCGGATTACCACCACCAATTTTAACGTTTCCAACATTTACTACTCTTGTGTTAAAACGTGAATACTCTGTTAGGCTATTGCAATACTTAAATTTATTTTTCATAAAACTTTCTTTGTTTAATTTTTAGTAATGTGCTAATATAATGAATGGAAATATTATAATTCTATTTGAAATGTGTTTCTATTATTTTATTAGATTTGGCTTTAACAATTTCATTAATAATCAGATTTTAGATGCAAATTCCAGAACACCAAGTTGAAGAGATAAGAGCTAATACTGATATTGTTGATTTAATTTCGGGCTACGTGCAATTACGCAAACGTGGGCGTAATTACATTGGCCTCTGTCCGTTTCACAACGAAAAAACTCCATCGTTTACCGTTAGCCCCGATAAACAAATTTACCATTGTTTCGGTTGCCACGCTGGCGGAAACGCTTACAAGTTTTTGATGGAATATAAAAATATTTCATTTGTTGAATCGGTGCAAGAACTTGCTGAAAATCTTGGAATTAAACTTGAAGAAAATTCTGCTCCAAATACAGAAGAAAAATCGGAGTTTGAAGAACTATATGAAATAAATGTTATTGCTGCAAAATATTTTTCGAACAATTTGTTAAAAAGTGATGGCGGAAAAATTGCGAGAGAATATTTTAAGAATAGAAAAATTAAATCAACTACGAATACTACTTTCGGATTAGGATATGCTCTGCCTGAGTGGGATAAACTGTTACACCACTTAACCGAAAGCAAAGTTAATTTGCAAAAGGCAAAAGATATTGGCTTAATTGACACTAGGGATAATGGAACATTTTACGATAAGTATCGCGGACGAACTATCTTTCCTATCTTTTCGCCAAACGGTAGAGTAATTGGTTTTGGTGGACGAGTAATGAACAAAGAGGAGAAAACTGCAAAGTACATTAATTCTCCCGAGTCAAAAATTTATTCAAAACGAAAAACTCTTTACGGACTTTACCACTCGAAGGAAGAGATTCGTAGGCTGGATAGGGCTATTCTGGTTGAAGGATATATGGATGTAATTTCGCTTTTTCAAAATGGAGTGAAAAATGTTGTGGCTTCTTCTGGAACTGCTTTAACGGAGGAGCAAGTTTTATTGCTTTCCCGTTTTACAAAAAATATTGTTGTTAATTTTGATGCCGATTTGGCTGGACAAAAAGCTGCTACTCGTAGTATTGAAGTTTTATTAAAAAATGGATTTGATGTAAAATTGATTTCGCTTCCAAATGGCGAAGATCCAGATTCGTACATCAATAATTTTGGAACTGAAGAATTTAACAAGCAAGTTGAAAACGCCAAAGACTTTTTGGAATTCCAAACAGAGCAGTTTTCTAATTCTGGAGCTTTTGATGATTCTAAAAAATCGGCAGAAGCAATTAGAGAACTTGTTAAATACGTTGCCCTTATTGAGGATGAGCTAAAAAGAAATATTCTAATAAAAACTATTTCCAAAAAATTTAATCTTAGAGAAAAGCTACTCGAAAAAGAATTGGATAATGTTCTAGAACTAAACGAAAAGAATGAGACTAAATCGAAAGTAAGAATTGAGAAGAAAAATACTACTAATATTTCTCTACTTCAAAACGAAACCGACTCTAATGCTTCATTCCAATTTGAAAAAGAACTAATAAAACTAATGTTAGAAAGTAGCGAAGAAATTATTGAAAATGTTTTAGATTATATTCATCCAGATGACTTTAAAAACAAAACATTTAATACGATTGCTAGCACAGTAGAAAAGTGTTATCACAAAGGTGGCATTGCAACATCACAAATTATTGAAGAAATTTCTGATGAATCGGTAAAAACAGTAGCTCTTTCTTTAGCATTGGGTGATGAAATAATTAGCGATAAGTGGAATAAGAAAAAAGATGATGAGGATAAAATAAAACTTAATCATCTTCAAAAAGCCAAAGATTTGGTTCGCAAATTTAGGATTTCATTAATTGACTCACAAATAAAAGCAAATAATCACCAGATAGTTGTTGAAGAAAACGAAGAAGCAATTATGGAACTTATGCGGGAAAACAAAGAGCTAACACTCCAAAGAAAAATGATTATGGATGGGGAAGGAAATTCCGATTTAATATAGAAGTAACCTTTGTATTTCCCCACGGCAGTCTGACGGTGTGTTGTGCTACACTAAGGCTCTCGAAGTGAACTTGCTTATTTCGGAATCTATATTTATAACAGATGCTGAAATACTTCAGCATACGTGTTTCCGTGGGGTATGCAAAGGTGTTAAGTAATTAATTTGCCACCTTGTTGCTAAAAGAGTCAAAGGATATTCTAACAAAACCAACCTTGTTCCAAACTTCCTCAAACTAAACTTTTTTCCTCAAAATTTAACCACAAAATAATGTAACTTTAACAGTTTGTTTGCGTCATAAAGAAAGTAAATTTTAAGATAAAGGAAACTGTAATGGATAAACGAAAACTAATAATTATTCTCTCTGGAGTGGGCATTGTGCTATTTTCATTTTTTTCGATGCAATGGCTTAGCGGAATGAAAAAAACTCCACCTAAAAAACCATCCAAAGAAGTTGTAAGATATGTGAAAGCAATAAAGGTGAAGTATAGCAATGTAATTACTAATGTTGAAGCAACAGGAAGAGTTACTTCAAACTCAGAGGTTGCTTTAATTGCACAAGTGCGTGGTGAAATTAAAAAAGGGGATATTTCATTTCGCGTAGGCGAATCGTTCAACAAGGGTGATTTAATAGTAAAAATTGATGATACTATTGAGCGTTACAATTTGAAATCGCGTAAAAGTTCCTTCCTAAATAATGTAGCTGGAATGTTGCCTGATTTAAAACTTAGCTTCCCAAAAAAATACGAGGCATGGAATTCGTTTATGGAAACTATAGATGTTAATAAAAGCTTGCCAGAGCTACCCCAAATTGCTACAACGAAAGAACGAGTTTATATGGCAAGTAGAAATATTCTTACAAATTTCTACAACATAAAATCTGCCGAAGCCAGTTTTGAGTATTATCATATTTATGCACCGTTTACTGGTGCTATTACAGAGGTTGGTTTAGAAATTGGAGCTGTCGCAAATCCTGGTTCACGTTTGGGCAAAATTATAAATACAAAAGAGCTTGAGCTTGAAGTTCCGTTAGAAATTAGAAATGCTAAATGGTTGAGGGTTGGGCAAAGTGTTACCGTATATAACAACAAAAAAACATCTACTTGGAAAGGAAAAATTATTAGAAAATCGCAAAACATAAACCCAACAACGCAATCGATAAATATTTATGTTTCGCTTAAATCTACAAGTAAAAATCCACTTTATAAGGGTGAGTATTTAGAAGCTAATTTTGGTGGAATTAAATTATCGAACGTGATGGAAATTCCAAGAAAAGCTGTTTTTAACCACAACGAAGTTTTTATTGTTAATAATGATTTGTTAGAAAAACGAGAAATAACAATTAAAAAAATCAATAAAGATAAAATTTACATTTCTGGATTAGATGCAGGAATTGATGTTGTATCCGAACCACTAATTAACGCTTCGGAAAACACTAAAGTAAAAATTTTAAAAAAATAATATCATCTGAATTCTAAAGTTGAAAAATTATTATTAATCAAAAAAAAGGAACAGATTAAGAATTAAGAATAAGATTAAGAAAAAAAAATCTTGCATCTCATATCTTGATACTAATAGTCTATTTATAAAAGATGAAAAAACTATTAACAACATTTGTAAAGTATCCATTTTACGCAAATATTATAATTGTAATTGTACTTTTCGCTGGTGGCTTGAGCTTGATGAACATGAAGCGTTCTTTCTTTCCGGAAACACAATCGCGAATACTCCAAATATCAGTAGCATATCCTGGAGCATCTCCTAAAGAGATGGAAGAAGGAATTACAACAAGAATTGAAGAAGCCCTACGTGGCATTGTTGGTATTAAAGAAATCACTTCTACATCATCCGAAAATTTTTCGAGCGTTCGGGTTGAAACAACCGGCGATTTTGATTTAGACGAAACACTAATTGAAATAAAAAATGCAGTTGATGGAATTAGCTCGTTCCCTACTGCAGCTGAACGTCCTATTATTTTTAAACGGCGAAGCAGAACCCAGGCAGCATACATGGGGCTTTCGGGAGATGTTGATTTACTAACGCTCAAAAAATATGCTCAAAAAATTGAAGATGATTTTTTAGCTTCGGGTATAATTTCTAAAATAACAATTAATGGTTACCCTCCTCTTGAAATTTCCGTTGAAGTTACCGAAGAAGATTTGCTTAGATACAACCTCACATTTGATTTTATTTCTGGTGCAATAGCAGCAAACAACAGCGATATTTCTGCTGGTCAAATAAAATCGGATGACGAAGAAATTCTTATCCGCTCACGAAACCGAAGTGTTGACCCAAATGTAATTGGCAATATAATTCTAAGAGCCAATGTTGATGGGAGCTTTCTCCGTATTAGAGATGTTGCAAGAGTAAAGACTAAATTTGCCGATGTTTCAAGCCACGCACTTATAAATGGAAAACGTGGCGTTTTCTTTTCAATTGAAAAATTAGGGAATGAGGATTTAGGAGATATTTCTAGCTTCATTAATAGTTATGTTGAAAAATTTAACACGAAACATAACTCGGTTAAATTAGATATTACTTTTGATTTTAATACAATGTTAGATAGCCGTTTAGAGTTGCTTTATAGTAATGGTGGAATTGGACTTTTGCTTGTTATACTTAGCTTAGCTTTCTTTTTAAGTTTTCGTCTCTCACTTTGGGTGGCTTGGGGAATTCCCTCATCGTTTCTTGCAATGTTTGTTGTTGCAAATTTAATGGGCGTTACAATTAATATGATTTCCCTTTTTGGAATGATATTAGTTATAGGCATACTGGTGGACGATGGAATTGTAATAGCCGAAAATATTTTTGCTCATTTTGAAATGGGTAAATCGCCTAAACGTGCTGCTATTGATGGGGCTTACGAGGTTCTTCCTGCAGTTGTAACGTCGGTAACCACTACTATTGTTGCATTTGCTCCTCTTCTTATGCTGCAAGGAAGAATGGAAATGCTTTACGAAATGGCTTTTATAGTTGTGTTTAGTCTTATCTTTTCACTTGTTGAAGCATTTTTCGTTTTGCCTGCACATCTATCAAGTGGTCATATATTACGCCGTAAAGATGAAACTAAGTCGGGAAAAATTAGAGGAAAATTGGACAAAGTAATTTACGTTATGCGCGATGTAATTTACAAAAATGTTTTGGAATCTATAATTAAATGGCGGTGGATTGTGGCTACAGTTCCTATTGCACTTATATTAATTACTATGGGAATGATTAAGGGAACACTTATTAAAACTACTTTTTTTCCTTCTATAGCATTTGATATGTTTAATGTAAATGTTGCCTTTACTCCAGGCTCTGGCGAAAAGAAAACGGCAGAATATCTTGAGAAATTTGACAAAGTAATTTGGGATGTTAATGAAGAATTAAAAGAAGAGTTTGCTGATACAAACGACTTTATAACTTACACCTTTCGTTCAATAGGCAATGCCTTTAATGGTCAAGAGGCTGGTTCTCATGCTGGAAATGTTTCGGTGCTTATGCGTGATATGGAAGGAGCACCACTTTCTACATTTGATATAGCAGCAAGGGTTCGTGAAAAGATTGGGGAAGTTAAAGAGGCATCCAAATTTACAGTTGGTGGAAGAAACAGATGGGGAAGCCCTGTTGCCATAAGTTTACTTGGGCAAAACTTGGAAGAACTTGAATCGGCAAAAGAGATGCTTCTCGCAGAACTTAAAGGCATGCCAGAGCTTGATAATGTTAGAGACAATAATTCACAAGGAAAACAAGAAATACAAATTAAGCTAAAACCTAAAGCCTACTTTCTTGGATTATCACAATCAGAAATTGCAAAACAAGTTCGTCAAGGTTTCTATGGTGGGCAAGTTCAAAGACTTCAGCAAGGTAAAGATGAACTTCGTGTTTGGGTAAGATATCCTAAAGAAGATAGATTTAATGTTGGGCAATTTGAAAATATGAAAATCAAAACTAAGCAAGGTGAATTTCCACTTACAGAATTGGTAACATATAACATAGAGAGAGGACCAGTAAGTATTAAGCGTCTCAACGGTTCACGTGAGGCACGTATTGATTCCGATTTACTCGATCCGTTTGCACCAGTTCCCCCAATTTTAGAATATGTAAACAGAGAAATTGTGCCACAAGTTAAAGCACATTTTCCTGGAGTTCGTGTTGTTTATCAGGGGCAAGCAAAAGATAGTGCCGAATCGGTAAACCAAATAATGGCTCTCTTTTCAATTGCCTTTGTAATGATAATTTTAATTTTAGTAATTCATTTTAAATCGTTCAGCCATATGTCAATTATTGTTATGATGATTCCGTTAGCATTTTTGGGTGCGGCCTGGGGACACGGAATACATGGTCATCCAATTTCGATACTATCCGCATGGGGTATGGTTGCTCTCTCTGGCGTTATTATAAATGATGCCGTTGTATTTTTGGCAAAGTATAATCAATTACTTCTTGAAGGTTACAAAATAGAAGAGGCAGCATTTACCGCGGGTATATCAAGGTTTCGTGCAATTATGCTTACAACATTAACCACTACACTCGGGCTATTTCCTATTATTATGGAAACAAGTTTTCAAGCACAGTTTTTAATTCCTATGGCAATTTCTTTAGCTTACGGTGTTTTAATTGGAACAGGATTTATATTACTATTCTTCCCAGTTCTGCTACTAACAGTAAATGACTTAAAAGTTATGTTCTATAAGTTTTGGAGTGGGAAAGTAATTGCACCAGAAGAAGTAGAGCCTATAATTATACATAGCAAAGTGAATGTTGATTAATTAAAAAAATTGAGACCCAAAAAGAAGAAGGTCATTGCTAACTTTTTTGTAAAGCAATCTTCTAGAGATTGCTTTGTCGTCAAAAAAATATTGGACTTTTCGCAATCACGAATCAAATAAAACAATTATAAAAGGATATTTATAAAACTATGGCAGCAACAAATCCTATAAAAAGATTATTCGATTTATACACAAGTGAGTTATCGTTTGATGAAATTGAACGAATGATTAAACTAGAATCTGCTGCGGTTTACGAATTTTTCAAAACAGAAATTCCTGCACCACTGCCGTATCAAAATAAATTTAAGCGAGGATTTGTTTTTGTTAAATCACTCTTTAACGCATTTTTAATGAAGCTTGCTCCTGCTCGACGCGTCTTTTACCTTGTGGCATTAATTTTCTTTTTTGCTGGAATTATTATGCCCAACACGGCATACTTAATTTTTTCATTTATAATTCTTAATGTTTTAATAGCCTTTGAATTAGCAGATAAACTAATTGTTAAAGACGATATTGTTTTAGCAAAGAAAATTCAAAAAAGATTAATGCCAGAACCACCCTACGAAAACGAGCATTTTGATATTTCTGCATTTAGCGAAGCAGCTCGTGAAGTTGGAGGCGATTATTTTGATATTGTAAAATCAGAGAAAAATGAAAAAACATTTATAATTATTGGAGATATATCGGGCAAGGGAATTGCTGCAGCCCTCTATATGGTGCGTGTTCAAGCCATTTTACAGTTTTTAATTGAAAATTATTCCGATCCAAAGAAAATTATTATCGAATTAAAAAAGCACTTTGCAAAACGCTTGGAGAAAGAGTATTTTCTTACACTATCTATTGCAGCCATTGATAGCAAAGGCAGAATTAGATATAGCAACGCTGGGCATTCTCCATTACTTCTTTATAAAAAAAACGAAAACATCTTTGTTGATATAAATCCAATGGGCATTGGAATTGGTTTTAACGACAAAGGAATGTTTGAAAAAACACTTGCCGAAGAGAAAGTAAGAACTGAGGGTGGAGATATTCTCTGCTTCTACACAGATGGAGTTACCGAAGCTATGAATTATGCTAAAATTCAATTTGGTCAAGCCAGGCTTGAAAAAATAATTGAAGAAAATGCTAACAAATCAATTGATGAAATAAAAAGCAGAATTATAGAAACCATTAACCGCTTTAGGGGTACGGCAGAAGTTAATGATGATATTTCAATAGTATTGCTAAAAGCAAAGTAACATCTTTTTAGACTACATTCTTTTATCTATTTAATTTTTAACTATCCAATAAAATCCCTAATTTTTACAAGTCACTTTTATTATAATAATCAGGAACATTTGTGAAAAAAAAACTTTTCATAACTATATTAATTGTTTTTTCTTTAAGCATTTATGGAAGCAATGACGTGAAAAATATAATTATCCCAACACCACAAATAATAAAAACAACTAATGGAATATTCGAGATACATGAAGATATTACCATAGGATATTCTTCCAATAAACTCCAGTTTACAGCACTGCAAATTCAAAACAGCCTAAAAAAATCATTTGGAATAGAGGCAAAAACATCTGAGACTGGCGATATAAATCTTAATATTGTAAAAACCCTTGCAAACATTGATGTTCAGCCACCATTGTTAAAACAAGCTTATCAACTTAACATCACCGAGGATGGAATTAGTATAAATGCAACAACACCTAAGGGCTTGTATTATGGGGCTATGAGCCTTGTGCAGTTAATAGAACACAGCGTTACCAACGAAATTCCAACTATGGAAGTTTTAGATTGGCCTAACATGGAGTTGCGTGGAATTTCTGATGACATTAGCCGTGGGCAAGTTTCCAATCTTGAAAACTTTAAAAGAATAATTGATTTTATTGCTCGGTATAAAATGAATGTTTATATGCCATACTTAGAGGATATGCTTAAACTAAAATCATATCCCTCAATAGGCAAAGGGCGTGGAGCCTTAACTAACAATGAAGTAAAAGAAATTGTAAAATATGCAAAGAAAAGATATGTGGATGTAATTCCTGCATTCCAAACTCTTGGACATTTTGAAAATATTTTAACATCCAAAAAATTTGTTGATTATGCAGAATTTCCAGGTGCGGCATCTCTTGCAGTAACAGAAAAGAAAACTTATGTTTTTTTAGAAAATATGCTCAAAGAAGTTTTTACCCTTTTCCCATCGGAGTATATTAACATTGGGGCAGATGAAAGTTATGATGTTGGTTCTGGCAAAAGCAAAGCACTTACAAGAAGTATTGGTCGTTCAAAAGTTCACGCCGAGCATTATAAAAAAGTTTTTAATATCTGCAAAGAAAACAATAAAAAAGTTATGATGTATGGAGATGTAATTCTTAATCATACTGACATTTTGAATCTAATTCCAAAGGACGTTACAATTATTGATTGGCATTACGGTGCAAACACAAGTTATCCATCTACAGATATTTTCAAAAATGCTGGTTTCAAATTTCTTGTCTCCCCATCCGTTTGGAATTTTAGAACAACATTTCCTACTTATCAAATTGCACTTCCAAATATTAAAACAATAATTCACGATGGACTATTAAACGGCTCTAAAGGAATGATAAATTCTAACTGGGGCGATTATGGTGCCGAGACGTTTAAAGAGTTTGTCCTCTTTGGATATGCTTGGTCTGCACAATGCTCTTGGAATTATGAAGCATCAAATTTGGCACAATTTAACAATAGTTTTTTTGCCGATTTTTTTGGAATTGACGACCCAAGATTAAATTCCCTTTATAAAAATTTTAGTACTATTTTTAATCAAATTCAGTGGCACGAAGTTTTTAGGCATCCAACATTGGAGCTACCAAAATCGGCATGGTGGGCACCTCGTATTAATAGAGAGGAAGTCTCTTCTTGGATAAATTGGACATTGCCAGATGTTTACAAAACACTTGAAGACTTTGAAAATATTGTTACTAAAAACAAAGAACATTTTGATTTGTTACGTTTTTTAATTCACTTAGATTTTTGGTATGTAAAAAAACTTGAAGCCAATTATTACATCCGTAGCATCATAAAACTTAATGAATTAGAGAACAATCTTAAAACTAATAAATCAAAAAACGATAAAGTTGAAAACGAAATAAGTTCAATTAAGAAAAGACTAAATGAAACTTCAATAAACAAAATTATAGATTCAAACATTTCGGAATTAAAAAATCTGAAAACTGAGTATAAAAAACTTTGGCTAAAATATTATAAAAAAGAAAATCTAAATATGATTTTAGATAAGTTTAATAGATTGATTTCATACTTTGAAGAAACAAAGGAAGCTATTAAAAATGGAATTTTAATTGAGCCAACAATAGAGAGTAGCTGGATTTATGCCTCCAAGCGAAAACAAACAGCTTATAAAAAAGCTGAGTTTAAACGTGAGTTCACAATTAAAAACAGAGTGAAAAAAGCACAAATACAACTAATGGCAGATACACACGCCAAGCTATATATTAACAATAAACTTGTTGATGAAATTTTTTCAAAGCGTTCTCTCTCCCTTTTAACCGAGTACGATAGATATTTATTTATTGATGCAAAAAAATATTTCAAAAAAGGTAAAAACAAAATTATAGTTGAAGCCTACAGCTACAAGGGAAGGAAGGGAGCAGGAATAAATTTTATTTCAATAATCACAACAACCAACGGTACTTTTGAAATTCTTTCTAACAAAAAATGGATGAGTCGTTCAATTGACCCTAAACGCAAATGGAAAAAATCGATAACCAAAGAATATAAATATCCAGTTATTGCACCTAATTTTGAAAGCAACAGAACAAGTTGGATTGAACGATAAATGAAAAACAAAAATTCTATATTACTGGGTGTTTTATTTGCTCTGGTTTTTATCCTTTTTCTAAATGGAGTATTTCAATATTTACTTGCTATTATTGTTGGTGGTGATGTTGAGAAACCTATCTTCACGTTTTCTGAATTTTCTCCAGTTATAGTCTTAGCAAATAAAACTGGTTATTTTTTAAACTCCGTTTTATTACTTGCCCCCTTTTTAATTACAATATTATTTATTGAAATATCATTTATAATTTTAAGAAAATCAGAGCTTGGTTCTTTGAGGTTTTCAACAATTGTGTTCACACTTATTCTTACTGGGTTTTTGATGCTTTCCCTTTTTTATGACTTAATTCAACTTGTTTTATTTCCAACAAACAGTTCACCATTAGAAAAGCTAGTAACACTGTGGCAAATAGAGGGAAATCAGATTTATGTTCTTATAATTTTTATAGTTGTAATATTGCTTGCCTACCTGCAAGTAGTTCAAAAACGCATAATGCAATACTTATCTGTAAATAACGACAAGTAATTCATTTGGAAATTTATGAATTTATATTTTTTAAAAGGTAAGCTAACCCTTGGTACGACACACCTAAATGCTTGGCGGCTAAAGTTTTATTACCATCAAACTGTTTTAAGGCTTTGTTTATAAGCCAATACTTTGCTTCTTCTAACTCTTGGAAATTTTTATTTTTGAACAAATACATGTTTTCGTTATTACTAATTGGAGTTGGTTTTCTATGACCATTGCCGTTTGTTATTGTTCCAAACAGAATATAATTTCTTATAAAGTTAGAGAACTCTCTAATATTTCCATCCCAATTGCTACTGTTAATATACTCCCAAACATTATCTGGTAAATTTGCAATATCTTTATTAAATAATTTGAAATATAAGTTTTGAAAATGGTTTACTAACGAAACGAAATCCTCTTTTCGTTCACGCAAGGGTGGCAAATCAATAATTGTTGAAGCAATGCGATGGAATAAATCCTCACGCAAAAATCCTTTTTTTATAGCTTCGTGAATATTTCTGTTAGTGGATGATAATATTTGAACGTCAATCTCAATTTCTTTTGTGCTACCCACACGTTTAATTTTTCTTTCCTCAATAACTCTTAGTAACTTTGCCTGTAGGAGTAATGGTATTTCAGTAATTTCATCTAAAAATAAAATTCCTCCATTTGCTACTTCAAACAAACCTGCATGAGACTCTATAGCATTTGTAAAAGCACCTTTTACATATCCAAATAGCTCCGATTCAAAAAGAGATTCTGTTAGCACCGCACAGTTTACTGGCACAAATGGAGCATCACATCTTGCTCCATTCCTCTGGATGTAACGAGCCAAAAGTTCTTTCCCAGTTCCAGTTTCACCAACAATTAAAGTATTAATTGAATATTCGGCAACCGATTTAGCCTTATTCAAAGATTCTTTTAACTTTGCCGATTTACCAATCATAATATTTTGGTCATTTTTAAATTTTTCTTTTATCTGTTCCTTTAAGTTTACATTTTCTTTTTGAAGTTTCTCTTTGAAAGCAATATTTTCTTCTTCAAGGGCTTTTATGTGCATTAGTCTATCTATTGTTGAATGCAATTTAAATTCATCGTATGGTTTTTTTAATATTTCACTTACGCCTATTCTATTTGCTTTTAAAAATGCTTCCTCTTCGGAGTATCCTGTTATTAAAATATATTTTGTAAGTTTACTTTTGTCTTTAACTTTTTCAATAATTTCTAAGCCCGTTGTCCCTTGCAATTTTAAATCGAGTATAGCTATATCAAAAATATTATTATTCAATATTTGCAAGGCTTCATCCGAGTTTCCAGTTTTAGAAACTTCAAATTTGCTTGAACTTAATGATATTGAAAGATTTTCTAACGAAAACACATCGTCGTCAACTATAAATATTTTAATTTTTGTTAAATCGGTATTATCCATTTTCTATCTCAGTATATAGTGGAATTATTAGTTCAACTTCCGCCCCCATTTCATAATTTCTAATACTAATTTTTCCATCAATATTATCAATTATGCTCTTTACAACCCACAACCCCAAACCAGTTCCCTTTCCTTTCTCTTTAGTGGTAATAAATGCCTCAAATGGTTTTTCAAGTTTTGTTGTGCTAAAACCAGTTCCAGTATCACTGATTATAATTTTGCAATGTTCATTATAATCGTGGGCTTTAATGGTAATACTTTTATGTTCCCCTTTCCTTTCCATAATTGAATCTCTTGCATTAAAAAGAATATTTGTAAATATTTGATTTAGCTCTGTTGACGAAATAGCTAACTCAGGGTTACAATTTACTTCAAGATTTATTTCAATTCCTAAATTCTTAAACTGTTTATCCGAAATCTCAATCCACTCTGCAATAACATCAACCAAATTTGCTTTAACTTCATCGTTGTTATTCCTAATTCCAATTAATAACTTTTCAATTATAACTTTTGCTCTTTTTCCTGCTCGTTCTATAAGATTTATGTTCTGTTCAATATTGGCATTTTTATTTTCTTTAATTCGTTGGGCACTATTAATTATTGCTCCAAGCGGACTATTAATTTCGTGAGCAATACTACTAGCTATTGTTCCGTAAACCGCTAATTTTTCTGCTTGAATTAGTTTAGATGTTGTAGCTTTTAACTCTTTGTTAGTTGCTTCAAGTTCGTTTTTTTGTCTTTTTATTTTATTAGAAGATACACGCAGGGTAGCAATCCACATAAGCATAATAATTACAATACTTAGCAATACCGAAATAGCAATAGTTCTAAGAACTTTTGTTAAAATTCTATTATACCAGGGTACGTAGCTAAGTGAATATATTTTTGATGTTGTTTTTAATCTATCGAAAACAGAAATAAAATTATTTTTTTTACTTACATATACTATCCCATTTGCTTTCAGCGATGCTTGTTTTTTTAATTCCTTATTAAATAGTATAATTTTTTGAATAATGGTTACCCCATCTCTAATAACAAATACATTTTCACCATCTAATTTTAATGTTGAGATGGGGGTAAAATATGATTCTGTATGGGCAGAATCTATTATATTAAGAGAATTATCTAGAATAAACATCTTTTTTTTATTAAATGAAACAATAACTCTATTATTAGCCAAAAACATATGTCTAATTTTTTCATTGAAAATTTTTCTTTTTTCCACCTTTCCTGAAAATGGGTTTATTATTTCTAACAAGTTCTCCGTTTTGTTTAGTGCTTTCATGCAATATGACGAAAGTAATAATCTTAAATTCCCACCAATGTGCATTGTATCTAACTTGGTAGTTATTGCCTTTCCATTAATGTATTTCTCCCATAATAACCCTTGATTCTTATCTACAGCTCGTATAAAAGCCTTTGAGCTTGTTGAATAATCTTGCGAAGTAGTATCTAAAACTAATTTATTGTTTTCAACATAATTAATATCATAAATAAAACTTCCCTTTTTTTTAGACTGAAAGAAATAATGACCTTGCGAAAATGACAACGACTCTGTATTTGAATTAGAACCCGAGCCTGAATAAATAAGGGAGGGCAATTCACCTTTATTTATGTATATCATATTTCTATATATTTTTTCAGCACTTGGTTTTTCCCAAATGGTTTTTTCTTCAGCAATATCAATAGCCCACAAACCACTAATTGAATATTTAGAATAACTTGACGCACCAATAGACAAAATTATCTCTAACATTTTATCTGAATCTAGTTGAGCCTTTGTAATTGAAAAGATCTGTGAGCGTGTAGCCTGTCTAATTGGCATTTCAAATATTTTTGTTCTAACTTGAGGGGTGTTTGAGGGATCATAATACTCTAACCACACTTTGCTAGAATCGTAAAAAACAAATACTACTTCATCAAACGAATCGCCATCAAAATCGAAAACCAATAGTGTTTTACGAATAAAAACTCCTTTTGAAGGAAATAAAAACGTTTTAATAGCACTATAATTTTCATCTAAAAATTCTATTCTTGATGGCTTAATATGACGATAGTCAATATAGTGTAAAATATAAGTGTAGTTCATATCTGGGAAAATATTACCCTCGGCAACTATTTGACCAGTAATTGTAGTATCTAAATTAAAATTGTATCTAAAATTTTCCTCTTCAGCAGAGATAGTTGCAACCAATAATACAGAAACAAATAGAAGTATAATAAATCTCATTACTAACTCACTAATTAAACAATTTATAAAGATAGAATTAATACAAATAAATGTAAATAATTATTAAAGTAATTTTGTTTTTTAAAGTTTACTTTATACTCCTTTTGAAGTTTCCTTTAAAAACAACAAGTAGCGTAATTATAAATTAGAAATTTAAGCATTATTCAAACAAAAACAGTTGGCACTTAAATTGTTTAACATATTGTGAAAGAATTAATTTCTTAATTTTTCTGGGGAGGAAATAATGAATATAATAATAGTAACATCATCGGTGTTGATTTTGAGTTTAACTCTTTACACATACTGGTATATAAAAGTAATAAAAAATTAATTGTAGTAAAGGGCACAATTATAAGGAAGAGGAACGCCAACGAAGGCCTCATCCTCTTCCGCACTTTTAATTAAACAGGAGGAATTGTTTTGAAAGCAGAGTTTATTTCTACATCGGTTACAAAATCTAATTTACTTTATAATATTGGTCAAGCAATAATTGCAGGGTTCTGGGGCTATTTTTTGTTTTTAGGAATCTTATTTATAACAAAAACTGTATCATCATTAATGCAAACTGATGGTGCAATTGTATATGAAGCTACAGATTTTATACTTCCTTTAATAGGATTTTTCTTGCTCTTTCTTATTAAAATGTTAGAAAACTACAAAGATATGTAATTACAGTTTTTAGTAAAACATCAGGGCATTTCTCTCAAAAATGTTTTAATTTATTGCATAAATAAATTGAAATGTTAATGAAAAAAATAAATATTATTACCGGTAAAATTCAGTCTGGCAAGACGACTTATTTAGAAAATCATATCCTTTCGTTAAACAATGTTGCAGGTATAATTCAACTTTCGCAAAATGGTGAACGTTATTTTAAAGATATAACATCTACCAAATTGAATAAAATTACTGCCCAAATTGAAGATGAAAATGTATTTAGAATTGGAAGATTTTTGTTTTACAAAGAGGCATTTTACATGGCAAAAAAAAATCTTAAGCGTGCATTATTAAATGAAAATTCTACCATCGTTATTGATGAATATGGACCATTAGAATTTAATGGAAAAGGATTAGAGCCTGTTGTTACTGAAGTGGTTGAAAAAGTAAAAAGAGTTGACAATCAAAAAATTATTGTAGTTATTAGAGAAAACTTGGTAAATGATTTTTTGCAAAAGTTTAGCTTAACAGAAACTGAAGTAGAAATAACAAAAATTAATCGAGCATTTTAAGTTGATTTATTTTTTTAATTTCACCAGCAATTACTATTGAATCTATATCCTTAAAAACATAATTAGGATTAGGGATTGCGTTGATGCTCATTTCGTTCTTCACATTACTTTTAATTGAAAGAACATCTACTCCATATTTAGCTCTAATATTTAGTTCCTTTATCGATTTTCCTACAAATGATTTTGGAACTTTTACTTCTATAAGCGAATACCCTTCCATAAAATGGATATTTGTAACTTCCTCTTTCATTGAGATGCTAGTTGCAAGATTATTTGTTAGCTCAATTCTGTCAATTGCTTTTTGATACGCATCTTGTATATCTTTACGCCAAAGCATACCAATAATTTTTTTAGAGTTAAATGCTGCAACAATTGGAATGCCTTCAAAATCGTGAAGGTGCATTATTTCCAAAGCCTTTTTACAATTATCGTCTGGAGTTAAAACGGCAAAATCTGTGTTTGCTAAATCACCTGCAATTAGAAGAGAGTTTAATGAATCTTTTTCAAACAACAATTCTTTTAAATTGTTCATAGAAATAATTCCAACAATGTTATCTTTTTTATTTACAACAGGAAACTCGACACCCTTTCCACTAAGAACAGTATTTACAACTTTACTAAAATTATCGGTTACACTAATTTGAGTAAATACTTTTTTGTAAACATCTTTAATGTAAATTGATTCCATTACGTTTGTTTCAGTACCTTCTTTTATGCTAATTCCACGAAGTAATAATTTTAAAGTATAAATAGATTCGCGCGATAAATACGTAGAAACAATTAAACTAACAATTGAGGTAATCATTAATGGAAGAATAATTTCGTAATCGTAAGTAAGCTCAAAAACAATTATTATAGCGGTAATTGGTGCACGTGTTGTTCCAGCAACTAATCCACCCATTGCAACTAAGGCGTAGGCACCAGGGTTAGCAGTAATAGTAGGGAAAAACTGATTTGCTAAATCGCCCATAAAATAGCCAAGCATAGCACCCATAAAAAGGGATGGTGCAAAAATACCGCCCGAGCCACCAGAGCCAAGTGTTAAAGCCGTTGCCGCTATTTTTAGAAAAACTAATCCGAGAGCAACATACCAAATCATATTTCCGTGAAGTGCGTTATTTATAGAATCGTATCCAACACCCATAACTTGCGGAAAGATAAGAGCCATAATGCCAATACCTACACCGCCTACAACAGGTTTTAGATATTCTGGCATTTTCATTTTTTCGTCAAAAAAATCTTCGGAATAATATAGTATTTTTATAAAGAGGTATGAAACAACTCCACTTGCAGCACCAAGAATAAAATAAAACACTAACTCGTAAGGAGATGCATATTCATAGGCAGGAACAGAGAATGCAGCAAGATTTCCGTCATAGCTATGCGAAATTACAGTTGCCATAACTGCCGAGATAACAATAGGGGAAAACTGTGCAACGGCAAAATCCATAAGAATTATTTCAACAGCAAAAAGAGCTCCGGCAATTGGTGCATTAAACGCAGCAGCAATTCCAGCAGCGGCACCACAAGCAACAAGGGTTTTTAATTTACGTTGCGGAACTTTAAAAATTTGCCCAACAGTAGAACCAATGCTTGAACCAATTTGAATTATTGGTCCCTCGCGACCAACAGAGCCACCTGTTCCTATTGTTATTGCAGAGGCAAGTGCTTTTATTGCTGCCACGCGTGGTCTAATTTTTCCACCTTTTAACAATATTGCTTGCATCACCTCGGGTACACCGTGCCCCTTTGCCTCTGGAGCAAAAAAGTAAATTAATGGTCCAACTATCAACCCTCCAAGGGTTGGAACAAGAATAACCCAATACCATGGTGTGTTAGTAATATTTTCTAAAACAGTTCCCATGCCTGGATAGGAGAGATGGGAAAATTCTTCAATTAAAAATCTAATTCCAACAGCAGCATAGCCAGCAATAACACCAATTATTATGGCAATTATTATCATAAACGTGTGTTCGGTAAGGTGAGCTTTTTCTAATAAATTATCAGTTCTACTCGAAAAGGAATTGAATCTATTTTTTATTGATTTAATCAAATCTGCCAAATAATGTTTTCTAATTGAAAAACTAAAGTTAGAATTTAATTTTATTCCAAACAAATTTGATTTGAATTTTTATTGGGGTTAGCGTAACTTTTTAATTCACTTATATAGTTGTAGAGTATTATGCGAAGAAAATTTTTATTAATTGTAATATTATTTGTAACATCACTATCTGCACAGCAGCAACGGTTAGATTCCCTTATCACTAGTGGAATACATCAAATTTATTCAATACAATTTGAGAAAGCCGATTCAACATTTACAACTATTAGAATAGAATTTCCAAATCATCCATCGGGAGCCTTTTTTGACGCAATGATTGTTTGGTGGCGTATTTTATTAGACTTACGAAGTGAAATTTACGATGACCAACTGCGAGATAAATTAGAAATTGTTATTGACCAGTGTGATGATATTTTGGATGATGACGAAACAAATGTTGATGCAATATTTTTCAAAGGTGGTGCGTTAGGATACAGAGGACGGCTCTCTGCACTACGGCACAACTGGTTTGATGCAGCCTCGGATGGCAAAGACGCTTTACCCCTTGTTTTTTTGGCTTACGAGTTAGATTCAACTAACACCGATGTAATACTTGGCTTTGGAATTTATAATTACTTTGCAGAAATAATTCCAGAGGTTTTTCCTCCTGTTGAACCATTGATGATTTTTTTTCCAGAGGGGGACAAAAAGAAAGGAATTGAACAGCTTAAATTTGTTGGCGAAAATGGAAAGTATGCTAAATACGAAGCTCTATATTTTTTAATGACCTCATACTATTCGTTTGAAAAAAATAATACTGAAGCCTTAAAGTATGCAACAATTCTTAACAAAGAGTTTCCAAATAACCCTAGGTTTGAGGGGTATCGTGGTAGAATAAATGTTAGATTAAATAATTACAATAAGGCATTTGAAATATTTTCAAGTATAATAAGCAAATATAATCTCGGTTTTACTGGATACACAAAACGAGTTAAGCGTGAAGCAGAATATTATTGTGGCGAATACTACAAGCGTAACGACAGTCTGGCACTGGCAGAAACACATTTCTTAAATTGTGAAAGGCTTTCTCGTATCGTTGATGTGGAAGAAGAATCTGGATTTTTAATTAACACACTTTTATTTCTCGGAGAGCTTAACGACTTAAAAGACAAAAGAAAAAAAGCAATTGATTATTACGAAGAAGTTCTTGATTTAAATGAATTTGGAAACTCGCACGGCAGTGCTGAAAAACATCTTAAAACTCCGTATAAAAAATAATTGTGGTTGAGTTCTAATATAGAGAGTATAAAGTGTGTTCTTGCAATTATTGGTTCTACAAACTTTGTTAGACTTATAACTTATTTAATCACCGCAGTAACACCAATTCTGTGCATTGCACCAATTGTACCCATTGAACTAAAGGCGTAATCAATATCATAGCCAGCAACATCAATACCAACACCAAAACTAAAGCCACCCAAACCAGAAGTTGAAGCAACTTTATATTCTTCGCGTTTCATATTGTCGTAACCAAAACGCAGTTGAATTACTTTGCTTAAAGTAAACTCGGCACCAATATTGAAATACTTAAATCTATCTCCATCGTTAAGTCTAGTTAGTGCAAGAAATATTTGTAGAGGCATTCGCTCCAATTTTTTAGATGCTCCCAATTGCACAGAGAAAGGAAGCGATTCGTTTAGTTCGTTGTAATAAGTAAATTGACTTCCCATGTTTAACAATGAAACACCAAAATTCCATCCTTGTTCTGGAAGTAAATATTGCATTCCTAAATCGCCTGCAACTCCAAAAGAAGAGTAGCTTGCAATGTTGGAATAAATAAGTTTCATACTTGCACCGTACGTTATGTTTTCGGTTAAGTGGTTACCATAGGTAATTGTAAATGCTAAATCGCTTGGATTAAAAGAACCAAGTTCTGCCCCCGATTCGTCCCGCTCTTCAAAGTTTCCGTAATTAATATATCGTAATGCAGATGCAAATTTCCCAATTCCATCAATATTAAAAGTTGATGCAAGCGATACAGAATTAATATCTGCTAGATGTTTTAAAAATGAAAAAGAGATTGGAATGTTTTCACTGTTTGTAATTCCAGCAGGATTATAAAAAACAATATTGGGGTCGCCACTACTTGCAACATAGGCCCCACCCAATGCAGACGCACGCGGGCTTGAATCGAGTTGCAAAAAATCGTATGTGTTTTGTCCTAAAACTTGAAGTGAAAATGCAAATAATAGAACTGTAATAATTTTTATGTTTTTCATATATAACCTAATAGTGAACCTACAAATTTAAGTATATCTAAAAAAAGATATTGCTCTTTTTTGATTCTTAAATTAGTGAAATTTTTACTTTTTGGACAAGGGAAAAATTTGGAATATTTGAGAAATTAAAATTTATAGTTAAATTAGTAACTTATTACAATTGAATAGAAAAAATGAATTTTAAAATTAAAATATTTCTTCTTTTATTTGCAAGCTCTTTGCTATTTGCCCAAGGGAAAACCAATCTTGAAATGATTAACAAATTGGTAGATAGTTCTTCAATAAAAATAGCAAGTGAAATTACAAATAGGACGGTTGAATATAGCCTTCAACTAAACTCCGTTGCCGAATACAAAGAGCTAAACGGAATAGCATTAACATCCATCACAAAAAATGGAATTAAACTAAACACTAATTCCACAAAAACTAATAAAATAGATTATTCAATTACTCAAGCTGGTGTTGAGTATTCTAACTTATTTCGTGATGGTTTGTTTGGCAATTATCTGTTGGAACGCAAATTTGTTTTAAGAGGAAACTACTCAATTCAAAATTCATCTTCTATATTAGATGCTAACACTTTTTATTTTACAGTAACCGATACAATTCCGTACGACCGCTTAATTTTTGTTGAAAATAATTCGCTTCCATTTACTAAGGGTAAAGCTCCAGATGCTCCTTTTATTCCTAGTATTTTAGAACCAGCTATTGCTATTACTGCTGTTGTTGTTACGGTAATACTTTTCTTCTCAGTTCGTAGCAAGTAATTAAATGTTAATTAAACACTTAAAAATTATTCTGTTACTCATATTTATTGGCTCAACACAATATGCTAAAAACTTGGATTCTGTTTTAGATAGCAACCGTACCGTTACAGAGCCAAATATTCACTTTACTTGGATGTGGGGAGTGGCACAGCTTATTCCAAGTCCCGAGTGGATTTCATCCAATACTGGAGCCATGTTTGGCATGCGTTGGCAAGTTACTCCGCTACTTTTTTCTTTTGGAATAAACAAAAAACTCTCGCCGTGGCGATATTTTATAACAGATCCATTAGCACGCCAAAGTGGTTCTGCCGAAATATTTTTCACTCCAGAATATTTAAATATTGAAAATAAATTTAAAGACAAGTGGCTCTTTCGTGGTGGTCTCCGATTCTACTTCCCCCTTTGGCAGAAAGGTGAGTATGCTTCTTTCTCACTAGCAACATCCTATTATAATTTTAATGGCAACAACGGAATTAGCTATGAGGCTGGTATTTATCTATTTGCTGGCGTTCTCGGATTTCAAACAACATACTCTCCTAACTTTACAAACTCTGAATGGATTTTTACAATTAGACTAAGATATTTTTAATGAAGAACACTTTAATAAAAATATTGTTTGGCTTGGCAATTCTGTTATTAACATACTCTTGCACAGCAATTATGTCAACCTCCAACACAGTAGGAAGTAGCATATCCGCACTCTTTGGCTCTCCAAAAAAAATAGACAATAAAATTACTAATCCTAAGATAGATGATGCACGTCTTTCTGTGTTGTGGATAGGGCATGCAACTATGTTAATTAAAATTGATGATAAATTTATTTTAACAGACCCCGTCTTTACTGAGACTGTGGCATTTCTATCTAAAAGATTATTTGAGCCAGGCATTGATGTTAAAAACATTCCAGAAATAGATGTTGCTTTAATTTCGCATTTGCATCCAGATCATCTTTCGCTTGGCTCTCTTGAAATGATAGAAAATAAAATTAAGGCGTTAGTAGTTCCAGAGGGAGGATTGCTTTATATTCCAAATTATGATTTTGAATCTAATGAGTTGAAGTGGTGGAAAACTACCGAAATAAACGGAATTAAAATTACAAGTGCCCCTGTTCTGCACAATGGAATGCGTTATGGACTTGACTACGACTGGCTTCCACGTGCATTCACCAGCTATATAATTGAATATAATGGGATAACCGTTTACTTTGGAGGCGATACTGGGTACGATTCTACAACTACTCTTTTCAAAAAAACTGCCGAAAGATTTCCAACAATAGATTTGGCTATTTTGCCAATTGCTCCCATACATCCCAGAGAGTATAGTTACATCCGACACACCGACCCCCACGATGCAATTTTGGTTTTTGAAGATTTAAAAGCAAAGCGAATGATACCAATGCACTACGATACTTTTGCAGAAGCATACGATACGCTTGGCGAAGCAGAGAGTTTGATGAGACAAGAGATGTTAAAAAAGAATCTAACCGAGGAAGATATAATTATTATGAATATTGGTGAGCAAAAAAGAGTAATAACAAAATAGTAATTGTATCGCAACTTTTAGAATTGGATGTTGCATCCACTATTGCATATTCAAGCGTGGATAACTACTTTATATTTCTTATTATTTTTTTATTTCAAATCAATACTGAGGATATTTATGAAAAATCTATTAATAATTTTTCTACTAGTTTCATTCTCACTTGCTATGGCACAGCAAGATTCTACTACAACCACAAAAAAACATCCAACAAAAAAAAGTTCTTTCTCCGAAAAAGTATATTATGGTGGTGGGGTAGGCTTTAATTTTTGGGGAGATTATTTCAGAATTTCTGTAGGACCAATGGTTGCTTACAAAGTAACACCAAAACTTTCTGCTGGTGTTAAATTAATGTATGAGTATATAAATGACTCAAGATATACTACAGACGTTACATCAAATAATTATGGTGGCTCTATATTTTCTCGCTTCAGAGTGATTCCACAGTTTTATATCCATGCTGAATTTGCATATTATAGTTACCAACATAGTGGTAAAATTTTAAATACTACTTACGATAGCGAAAGAGAGTGGGTGCCTTTTCTACTTCTCGGTGGTGGATACTCACAGCAACTTAGTAGAAACACTTGGGTATATGCTCAAGCATTATGGGATGTAATTCAAGATGAGAAATCACCTTACTCAGGCAATGAACCTTGGGTTAGCGTTGGTGTAGGGGTTGGATTTTAATTAAATGAAAACGCTCAAGTTTATATTTTTTCTCTTTTTTATGTTTGCTGAAACTGTTAATGTTATTGCACAAGACACTCAATATTGGCTAAAACAATATGGAACATACGGCGAACTGCTTGGGGGTGCTGTCGTTGGTGGTATTTCAGATTTAAGTGCAACTTATTATAACCCTGGCTCAATGGCATTTACAACAGATTCTGCTTTAATATTAACTACCCACTCTTTGCAAGCCTATGCAATTTCGATGAATGGTGCTTTCGGTACAGATGCTACTTTGTCGTCATCTTCAATAAAAGCAGCACCTGGTATTTTTGCAATTCGCCTACCAAAGTGGTTAGGAGAAGAACAAATAGCAATTTCATATATAACACGATACGATTTTAGTTTTGAAGCCGAAACCATTAATCCAACCCCTTACTCAAACTCTAAAACTTCGTATAGTGCCAATGGGGCCTCTGTTTTTGAAGAGCTATCGGAGTTATTGGCCAGGCGTTACTTGGTCGAAAGCTCTTTCGGATAACGTAGGGTTTGGTGCAACACTCTATATACCCTACCGAAGTCAAAGGGCAAGTAATCAGGCAGTAATTCAACTCATCGATTCTGTAGGCGAAGGTAGCTCTATAATACTTTTTGAAAACTATAATTATTATAATCTAAGAGCATTAATAAAGTTTGGAGCAAGTTTTAAGATAGAGCCTCTAATGCTTGGAATTACAGTAACTACGCCAAGCATAAATATTTTTGGAACTGGCTCTACAGCAATGAATTTAACTGCAATAAACATCGATAGCACTAAGTTAGGAGGGCTTCCAACTTTTGCAAGTGATTTACAAAAAGATTTACCAACACAGTTTAATTCTTCTTTATCTATTGCCATTGGTGCAGCATACTACTGGCAAAGAACATCATTATATTTTACTGCCGAATGGTTCAATAAAATTAATGCGTTTAATATTATGAATCCTAACGCTTTTCAAGCCCAATCATCTGGCGAAACTATTAGCTACAGTTCATCATATCAATTAAATTATGTAATAAATTTTGGATTTGGAATTAAGCACATTATAAATAGTAATTTTACATATTATGGAAGTATCACTTCTGACCAAACAGCATTTGTACCCAACACAATCAACAAATTTGCACTATCAAATTGGGATATTATTCATATCCGTTCTGGTGGAATGTTTAATGTTGAAAAACTTAGTGTTACACTTGGTTTAGGATATGGATTTAAGGGCAATATTTATGATGGATTACGCATTTTTGGGCAACAAAAAGCTGATAGAAAAAATGTAGGCTATCAGCAATTGGATGTGGTTTTTGGATTTACATATAAATTATAAATCTGGCTAAGCCCTAATTAAAATAAATAGACTCAAACTTGGCTAATACTTTGCCCTCATTGTACAAAAATAAATACTCACCATAAATTTTATATCTATTTGTTTTTTCAAGAGTTTGAAAATATTCAGTTTCAAGTTCAATATTTTCACACATCATCATAGTTGAGCCAACTTGACTAAACTGCAACGAATCGTTGTTTAAAGTAAATTGACCAAAAAAATTATTGCATCCAGAAAAACCTTTTATTGTATTGTCGTTTCGCAATAAAAGATGAATTGTTTTTTCTGATTTATACTTTTTAACTGATTTTCCATTAAGTTCTCTTAAACTCCAAAATGTATTTTTTAAGTTGGCAGTTCCAAGATTTTTAACACAATCTATATGTGGCCAAATTTTATTAAACTTATCAACAATTAGAAACTCTTTTTTGCCATCACCATCCATTTTAGGTCGCATTTCAAAATGACCTTTTAGAGTTACAATTATTTTTTCGCCAGCATTTTCAACCACTTCCAAATAAGCATGCTCAAGCGAAATGTTATCTCCGTCAAATGCTATTGGATATTTTTTATTAGTCTCACAGTCAATAAACATTGCAGCATCCGCCATGTAGGAGTAGTATCCCTTTAGCTCTTTATCTGTTTTTTCACTATCAACCGACGAACACGAAAACAAAATTGGAAGCAACAAAAGTGCGATAATTTTTCTCATAACAATTCTCATTTTTAAAATTAGCTTTAGTTCACAAAATATAATATTCTAGATTATTCCGACTTGTTAATTTAACAATCTTATTGTTATAATTAGGGTATGGAAAATAAAAAAATAGCAGTTGTTGCCGTTAGTGGTGGTCTTGATAGTTGCGTAACCACAGCAATAGCTAGGTTAGATTACGAGTTAGCATTTGCTCATATTAATTATGGGCAACGAACACAGGATAGAGAGCTAAAGGCTTTTAACGACATTGCAGATTTTTATAATGTTCAGCATAGAATAATTATAGACTTCAATCACCTTGCAAAAATAGGTGGGTCGTCGCTTACCGATTACTCAATGAATATAGTTGAAGCAGATTTAGAGGCTGATGAAATTCCAAACTCGTATGTGCCTTTCAGAAATGCAAATATTTTAACAGCCTGTGTTAGCTGGGCAGAAGTGATTGGAGCCGAAGCAATTTTTATTGGTGCAGTGTTTGAAGATTCATCGGGCTACCCCGATTGCCGTCCAGATTTTTTTGATGCCTTTAATAAAGTTATTAATTTTGGAACAAAGCCTGAAACAAAAATTGAAATTAAAACTCCAATTATACATTTAAATAAAAATGAAATTATTAAAAAAGGAATGGAGCTAAAAGCACCACTCAACTTAACTTGGTCGTGTTATCAAAGCGAAGATAAGGCGTGCGGAGTGTGTGATAGTTGTGCTTTACGTTTGAGAGGATTTCAACAAGTGGGAATTGCTGATCCAATTCCGTATAATGTTAGACCAAAATATTAATTAATAGAGAGAGAATAGTGGAAGATAAAACAAAAATTTTAGAAACATTCGAAAATCCTAATAAGGATAGAGATTACACAATAAAACATATTGCTCCAGAGTTTACATCACTATGCCCCAAAACTGGACAACCCGATTTTGCTACAATTAATCTGGAGTATATTCCAAACGAGCTTTGTGTTGAACTAAAATCGTATAAACTTTATTTGAACTCATACCGCAATGAAGGAATGTTTTTTGAAGCGGTAACAAATAAAATTTTAGATGATTTAGTAGAAGTTCTAAAACCTAGTTACCTCAATATAGTTGCAGAGTTTAACGTCCGCGGTGGAATTAGTTCTGTTGTTGAAGTTGAATACGATGAGTTTGATGATTTGGAAATTTATGATGACGATGAAGATTTTTCACTAAACTAACAAACATACTCTTAGAAGAATTAAGCTAACTCCCACTACTGCTAGCTTAGGATTGAAATTTTCTTGAGTGTTTTTTTCATTATCCTAAACTAGTAAAGGAGCACTTATGGCTAAGAAAGTTACAAAAAGAAGTTGGGCTGAACCATTCAAAATTAAAGTGGTTGAGCCAATTAAAATGACAACACGCGAGCATCGCGAAAAGGCAATTAAAACTGCTGGTTACAATACCTTCCTGTTAGAATCAGAAGACGTTTACATCGATTTGCTTACCGATAGCGGAACAAATGCAATGAGCGATAGGCAATGGGCTGGAATGATGGTAGGCGATGAAGCCTACGCTGGTAGCAGAAATTTTTATCACCTTTGGGATAACGTAAAAAAATATTACGGAATGCCTTACTTTGTTCCAACTCACCAAGGACGTGCAGCCGAGCATATGATTTCACAAATCCTAATCAAGAAAGGGGATTACATTCCTGGCAACATGTATTTTACAACCACTCGTCTTCATCAAGAGCTTGCTGGTGCAACGTTTGTAGATGTTATTGTTGATGAAGCTCACGACCCAAGTAGTGAAAAACCATTTAAAGGAAATATTGATCTTAAAAAACTAAAAGCATTAATTAATAAAGTTGGAGCAAAAAAAATTCCTTACGTTAGCATTGCTGGTCCGGTAAACATGGCGGGCGGACAACCATTTTCCATGAAAAACTTAAAAGATGTTTACAAGCTATGCCAGCAACACAAAATTAAATTATGGTTTGATGCTACACGTGCAGTTGAGAACGCATACTTTATAAAAACTAAAGAACGTGGCTATGCTAAAAAAACTATTGCTGAAATTCTAAAAGAAATTAGCTCTTACTTTGAAGGCATTTGGGTAAGTGCTAAAAAAGATTTAATGGTAAATATTGGTGGAATTCTTTGCACAAAGAACAAAAAGTTTTTTGAAAAAGCACGCAACATGGTTGTAGTTTACGAAGGGCTACACACATACGGCGGACTTGCAGGACGCGACATGGAGGCTATGGCTATTGGGCTTAACGAAATGGTTGAATACGATAATGTTAGAGCACGCATAGGGCAAGTAGAGTATTTTGGAAATGAATTAGAAAAATATGGTGTGCCATTTGTAAAACCAATTGGTGGGCACGCAATATTTTTGGACGCAAAAAAAATACTAAGTCATTTATCGCAAGATAAATTTCCTGCCCAAACTCTTGCAGCAGAAATATATCTCGATTCTGGTGTTAGAGGAATGGAGCGTGGAGTTGTCTCTGCAGGACGCGACCCCAAAACAGGCAAACATAGATTCCCAAAACTTGAACTGGTGCGAATGACTTTCCCTCGCCGTGTTTATACTCAAGCCCACATTGATGTTGCTGTTGAATCAATTGCATCTGTTTATCAAAACAGAAAAAACATTACTGGACTTAAAATGGTTTACGAACCAGAGTATCTACGCTTCTTCCAAGGACGTTTTGAAAAACTATAATTAATCAAGTTTGTAATTATTTACTTTTAAACCTCGAATATTATATATATTTCGAGGTTTAATTTTATAATTAAAAACTATACTATATGCGGCAATCACTTGAAATAAAACAACAATTTAATATTGAAAAAGAAAAACTCTTTAATAACACCGAACTAATTAAAGATGCTTTTAAATTGTGTATAAATTACAGCCTTTTGGTTGAGGAATATATATTTAAAGTTCTGTCAAATAAAAGCGTCGATTTTGTTTTAGCCGCTGCAGGAAGTTTTAGCAGACGTGAACTTTCCCCATACTCCGATATAGACTTAATGTTTATTACCGACAAGGTTTCCAAAAACAATAAGAGCATAGAGGAGAGTGTGAGTTTGCTTTGGGATATAGGAATTGAAATATCTCATACTGTTCGCGAGTTTTCCGATATAGAAATATTTCTTGAAGATGATTTAACATCCTTTACTCAATTTTTTGAAACACGTTTTTTATTTGGTAATAAAGACCTTTACAAAAAATGGAACAATAAAATTTTATCTGTGCTTGATGAAACCCATAAGGCACGCTTGCTTAATCAATATTTTGCCGATATTAAGCAACGTCATAAAAAGTATGGTGTCTCACCAAAAGTTTTAGAACCAAACATTAAATCTTCTGCTGGTGGGTTAAGAGATTTTCACACTGTTGAGTGGATATATTTAATTAAAAACAACACACTTATTTTTAATCAGGCTGAAATAACTCAAACAGAATTGTTCCTTATACAAATGGAACATGAGAAATTTATTGATAACAAAGGAGTTAAACGATTATTAAAAAGTTATGAACTTATTCTCTCGGTAAGAAATTTACTACACATTTTTAGTAAACGCCGTCAGGATAGGCTCGAATTTACATTACAAAAAGAAATTGCTCTTTTTCTTGGTTACACAAAAAGCAATTGGAAAAACTTTATGTTTGAGTATTTTAATGCTACTAACATAGTTTTTAGATTTTCGCGAACCCTTGTAAAAAAATATGAAGAAGAACTTACAGGACCAATTTCAGAATATTTATCGATAGAGCTTGATGATGATTTTTATATAAAGGATAATATAATTTATATTAAAAAAATGAGGGAACTAACACTTTCGGAAACAATGCGAGTTTTTTACTATAGAGGATTACACAAGGCACGTTTTGGGCAACACCTACGCTCTGTAATAATTAATAGCATTCTCGAAATTGAGGAGAGTGAGCAAAACACTGGGGCATCTTCGGTCTTTTTTAGAGAAATTTTAAAACTACCGAATAACATTGGCATAACCTTAAATATTATGAACAGCTTAGGGGTTTTAGGAACTTTTCTTCCTGAGTTTAAAGAATTAATAGGATTTTTTCAACCTGGCGTTTATCACTGCTACACTGCCGATGAGCATACACTAATTGCACTTAGCAATTTAGAAAAACTTAGAAACAAAGGAACTACTCTCGGAATTATTTTTGACAGCATAAAGGTAAAAGATATTCTTTATCTATCGGTGTTGTTGCATGATATTGCAAAACCAATTAGCATTTCTGGGCACGAAATAATTGGTGCTGAAATGGTTGAAACAATTATGGCTTCATTAGGATATAATTCTGACGATACTGAATTAGTTCAGTTTTTAGTTAGGCATCATCTTACAATGGAGCAATTTGCATTTAGAAGAAACTTAAATGACCCTGAAACACTTGATAATTTTGTTTCAATTTTTTCAAAAAAGGAAGAGCTAAATTATCTTTATCTTTTAACTTATGCCGATCTCTCTGCTGTTAGTCCGCTTGTCTGGACAAATTGGAAAAACGACTTGCTAGAAGAGCTATACCGCAAAAGCCTTGCTATGCTTGATGATAAACTAACTGGCGAGGATTTATTATACGAGAACACACTCGCAATGGTTAGTGATCCACAAATAGCTAATAACAATATGGTTAAATCGCACATTGAATCAATTGACGATGTAGCGTATTTGCAACTTTATACTCAGAACGAAATTGCCGAACACGTAAGAGAGATTGAAGATGGGAATGAAATTTCAATATTTTTCAAAAATGAAAATGGATTTACAAACATAACTCTTATTACAAAAGATTCCAGCTCACTTCTTTCACGAGTCTGTGGCTCTTTATCCATAAGCGATTTAAATATCCATGATGCGAAAATTTTTACTCGTAAAGATGGAATTGTGATTGATAATTTTAATGTAACAGAATTTAGAAGCAAAAATTTAGTTAGTGTAGAAAAGTATCCAACAATTAAATCCAACATCACAAAGGCTTTGCGAAATGAGCTACATATTGTTGAAGAGTTCAATAGAATAAAATCTAAGTGGTGGCGTTTAGAAAATAAATTATTCAAACGAAAAGATAAAATTAGAGTTGACTTTGAGGAGTACGATAAATATAGTATAATTGATGTTCATTCTCCCGATAAGATTGGACTGCTTTATCAAATTACAAATAAAATGAACGAGCTTGGCTTGGTTGTTTACTTTGCAAAAATTGGACTAAAATCGGACGACGTGGTTGATGCTTTTTATGTTTTAGATAGAAATGGACATAAAATTACGGATGCTGATAAGGGACTAATTACACTGGAACTTAAGTTAGCTATAGAAGAAATTTTATAAGAGGTAAACTTGCAGTTTATTAATAAAACAGCTCCAATAGGAATTTTCGATTCTGGAATTGGCGGTTTAACCGTTGCCAAAAGAATTATTTCTATGTTGCCAAATGAAAACATTGTTTACTTTGGCGATACGGCACGCGTCCCTTATGGCTCTAAGTCGAACTCAACAGTAATTGAATACGCAATTCAGGATGCACAATTTTTAATAAACAAAAATGTAAAACTAATTATTGTTGCATGCAACACTGCCTCATCTGTTGCACTAGATTCACTAAAGAGAAAATATAATATTCCAATTATCGGCATGATAGAACCTGGTGCAAGTCTGGCTGTAAAAAAATCAAAGAATAAAAGAGTAGGTGTAATAGGAACCAACTCAACAATAAACAACAAAGCATATTCAGAACAAATAAAAACACTTGATGCAGAAATTTCCATTATTGAAAAGGCGTGTCCGTTGTTTGTCCCAATTGCAGAAGAAGGATGGCTAAACCACGAAGCAACAAGATTAATTGCAATTGAGTATTTGCAAGAATTTATTGATGCTGAAATAGACACGCTAATACTGGGCTGTACGCATTATCCACTACTTGCCGAAACAATCCAAAATATTATGGGCGAAAAAGTTACTCTTATAGATTCTGGTTATGCGGCATCTCTACAAGTTGAAAACTATTTAGAAGGGCGAGGAGTAAGAAACGATTCCCACCAAGTAGGAACACATCAATTTTATGTTAGCGATTTACCCAATAAATTTAAGACAATTGCAGAGCGGTTCTTAGGCAGTAAAGTTAACCATATTGAAAAAATTGATGTGGAAATCTTAATTAAGAATTAAGGAAAAAACTTTTATAGTGATAAATAGCAACAATAGTTTTTGAATCTATAATTTCACCATTCTTAATCATTTCATCAACTTCATTTATTGTATATTCAAAAACTTCCATTCCGTATTCCCCCTCCTCGCGGTTGTGTTCGCCAGCGGTTAAGCCTTGTGCAAGGTATAGATAAAGAATTTCATCACAAAAGCCTGGTGTTGTAGATATCTTTCCTAATGGCGTTACTTTCTCAGCACTATATCCGGTCTCTTCTGTTAGTTCGCGTGTTGCACAAATCATTGGATCTTCGTCAATCTCTAATTTTCCTGCTGGAGCTTCAATTAATACTTCTTGCAACGGGTAGCGGAATTGCTTTATTAAAACTAATTTTCCTTCGTTAGTAATTGGCAATATTACCGCACCACCATTGTGATGAATAACTTCGCGTCTTCCAGGGTTTCCACTATCGTATTCTAAGGTATCAACTTTTACATCAAAGACAATTCCATTAAAAATATTTTCACTTTTTGTTACTTTGTAATTCATACTTTACCATATTAAAAAGTTGTTTAAAAAATCGTGTAACTCACACAACTGGAAGTTATTTTTACGCATCGTAATAAGGGATTAATTCGCTTCCAAGAAATTTTAGCGTTGCCGCAATAACACCAAGGTCGTCCATATATCCAAATAGCGGAGCTAAATCTGGAATTGCATCAAAAGGAACAATAAAATAAATTAATGCACCAGCAACAATGGTTTTTCGATGCCAGCTTACTGTGTTATCAATAAGGTAGTGATAGAGGGCTATTAAGTCTTTTGCAAAAGAAATTTTCTTTCCAACTTTTTCTAGTTTAACCCAAAGCTTTCCTTCAACCTCATCGGTAGCTTCGTTAACTTTTTCTTCTGTTTCATAATCAACGCCAATATCCTCAGCGTTGTAATTGTTAAAATCGTTACTCATCTAATTACCTCTTTTGTGTTCTTTGTACCAATCAAAAATTGTGTTCCACCAAAATTTAGCATTTTGTGGATTCAATACAAAATGTGTTTCATTAGGAAAATAGAGAAATTTTGAATCAACACCCATTTTTTGTAGTGCTGTAAAGAGTTCAAAGGCTTGACTTTCTGGAACTCTAAAGTCCTTTCCGCCATGAACAACAAGCATTGGAGTTTTAAAGTCTTTCACAAATTCGCTTGGCGACCATTTTCTATAAAGCTCAATGTTTTCCCAAGGTGCTCCGCCATTTTCCCATTCTGGAAACCAAAGCTCTTCTGTTGTGCCATACATACTTTCAAGATTATAAACACCATCGTGATTAACAAGTGCGTTAAACTTTGTGTTGTGTCCTTCAATCCAATTAATCATGTAACCACCGTATGATGCACCAGCAGCAAAGGTGTTGTTTTTATCTATAAATTTGTAGTTGGCAATTGCGTAATCATAAGCGTTCATTAAATCTTCGTAAACCTTGCCACCCCAATCTTGCGAAATACCATCTGTGAATGCTTGTCCGTAACCAGTAGAACCGCGTGGATTAGGGGCAACAACAACATAACCTTTTGATGCAAACATTTGCAAGTTCCAACGGTAGTGGAAGTCATCACTCCAATGCCCTTGCGGACCACCGTGTATTAAAAATATCATTGGATACATTTTACTCTCATCAAAGAACGGAGGCTTAACAATAATTGATTGAACCTTTGCTCCCTCTGCACCTTCACTCCAAAATGTTTCAACATCATTCATTTCTAATTTAGATAGTAATGTGGCATTGATTGAAGTTATTTGCTCTAATCCACTTCCATCAATGTTAGCGTTAAAAATTTCAAATGGAAGTGTGGACTTTTGTGCTTTGAAAATTAAATTATTTCCCGAAATTACCAATCCACTTGCATCTACATCTTTAATAAAAAGTGTATTTTTTTTTGTTTGAATATTAATATTATAGATAGAATTATAAATCTCGTTTGCAGCAGTGTAGTAAATGGATTTTGAATCCTCTGCCCAAACAATTTGCCCAAATGAAATATCGAGTTGTTCAGATATGTTTTTAAGTTTTTTTGTTTTTCTGTTATACAAAACAAGCGTTTGTTTATCCGCCTCGAAACCTGCACGAGCCATTGAACGGAAAGCAATATATTTTCCATCAGGAGAATAGACTGGTTGATTATCGTTACCCTTGCTTGTTGAAATTTGAACTGGTTTGCTTTTTCCATCAAGTGATAAAATAAAAACATCGTTGTTGGTGCTGGTTGCAAGCATTTTTTCTTTGTTCATTGTGTAAACAATTTCGTTACCTTCTGGAGAAATATTATAATCGTTTGAACTACCAAGTGCAATAGGGGGTGCGTCAAATGTGCTGTTGGGTGTTAAATCCATAGTCTCTTTAGTTTCTAAATCCATAAAAAAAAGATGACTTCGTTTTACTCCACGCCAGTCGTTCCAATGGCGATACATTAGTTCTGTAAAGACTTCGGCTTCTACTTTGGAATTTTCTTTTGCTTCATCTTTTGCTTTGTTGCAATCTTGTGTTGAGCAGTCTGGATGCACCGATGAGACAAATAATATTTTACTTCCATCATTAGCCCAACGTATGCCCGAAGCACCAGTGTATAAATTTGTTAATTCTTCTTTTTCACTTCCATCCAAATTGCATTGCCAAATTTGCCCATTAAATTGGTAAGTAAGTTTACTACCATCTGGAGAAAAACTTGGGCTACTTTCGTTTTTATCCGAATGCAATATTGCCCGAACATCAGTTCCATCAATGTTCATAAGGTAAATGTCTGTTTGTCCAGAATTGTTTTCCATTGAATATTGGCTAAGTGAAAAAGCAACTTGCTTTCCACTTGGAGAAACAACAACAGAGCCAATTCGTTTCATTGCCCATAAATCGTCAACATTAATTGCTCTTTTTTGCTGTGCAATAATTGTAACGGTTAAAAGTATCACTAAAATTAAAATACGTTTCATCTATATTCCTCATAATTATAATATGATTTTCATTTTGATGTAAAGATACTTATTTGGATTGGAATAATAAATGGGTTTACTATTCTTTAGTAAACTCAGCAACAAAGCTACACTAAACATTTGATAGATTTTTACAAATGTTTCTCTTCATCAAAAACCAAATGTTCAAACGTCTCGCGGTTTCTAATAACTTTGTATTCACTTCCGTCAACCAAAATTTCTGCTGGTCTGCGGCGTCCGTTGTAGTTGGACGACATAACCATTCCGTAAGCACCAGCCGACATAATTGCAAGTTTATCTCCACGTGAAACCATTGTTATCTCTCGTTCTTTTGCAATGTAATCTCCTGTTTCACAAACAGGCCCAACAACATCAGCTTTGAAATTTTCGTTATCTATTTTGGTAATTGGTTGGATGTGGTGATATGATTTGTAAAGTGATGGACGAAGCAACTCCGTCATAGCAGAATTTACAACAACAAAATTTTTACCAAGCGAGTTGGTTTTTGTGTAAAGAACATCTGTGAGTAACACTCCACCGTTTGCCGTTAAAAAACGTCCAGGTTCAAACAAAATTTTTGCATCAAGTTGCATAAAAATTGGCGTAAGTTTTTCTGAAAATTCTTTAGGTGTAAAAGTAGATTCGTTATTGTAGAGAACACCTATTCCACCTCCAATATCAAAATGCTTTAATTTGATTCCAGCAGATTGGATTTTTTTATAAAGCTCTGCCATTTTTATAACAGCTTCAACAAATGGCTCTAACTTTGTTATTTGCGATCCGATGTGCATATCAATTCCTGTGAGTTCGATGTTACTTAATTTTGAGCATTCCACGAACATATCGTAAGCGTAAACCGAGTCTATTCCAAATTTGTTTTCAGCAAGCCCTGTAGAGATATAGGGATGCGTCTCTGCATCAACATCTGGGTTTACACGAATTGCAACGGGAGCCGTAACACCCAACTCGGTAGCTATGTTGTTTATTACATAAACCTCTTCGAGCGATTCTGCTTTAATAACCATTACACCTTTTTCTAAACCTAGCCGTATCTCTTCATCCGTTTTGCCTACACCAGTAAGGAGCATATCTTTAGGATTAACTCCAGCCTTTAATGCCCGATAAAATTCGCCTGCAGAATTAACATCAACTCCACTTCCTAGTTCGTAAAATGTTTTTATTACACTTAGATTAAAATTGGATTTGGAAGCAAAATAAATTTTATGATTAACAGAACTAAATGCCTCATTCAACTCTTTGTATCTATCAATAAAAAAGTTTTTGCTGTACACAAACAAGGGGGTTGCAAATTCTTCTGAAAGTTTTAAAAGGCTCACCTTTTCACAGTAGAGATTATTGTCTTTGTATGTAAAATAATTAGACTTAAAATTAGTCATTCAACTTCCGTTATAAGTTTTAAAATAATAACCCCCTTAAAATAGAGAATCTTTTAATGAAGTTGAAATGAAGAAATTAGTAAATTTGCTTAAATTTTAATTTGAAAGTATTTTTAACATAAAGCAGAAACTATTGAACAGACGGCAGTGTTACCTCAGTTAAGCGTGCTGTCATTCCAGTTTACGTTCTTTATAAGATTATAAATTTCTTACTATTGTTGGATATTCAAGCAATAAAAAATGTTAGCAAAGCGGAATACGATGTGCTGTGTAATACTGTGTTACACTGAGGATCTCGAAGTGAGTTAATAATTTTTCTACTAATTACCGTGGGATTATAGCTAATTAAATAGCGTTTTTACTGCTTACTTGGTTAAAAACTTTTCATCTTCGGCGTAGGTATTTTCGGTTTCGCAAACACGAACTTTTATTTTTACAATCTCTTTTGGAAGTTCCGCTTTCGAAATCTTTCCTAAAAAATATTCTACAATGTTTTCCGCAGTAGTTTCAAAGGGAACAATAACATGGTTAGAATTTAGCTCAGTAATTTTTTCAATTAATATAGAGTCTCTTTCCCAAATAATTACAGTATGGTCAAGATTCTCTACAAGTGGTGCAACAATATCTTTTACATCAAAATAGTCCAACACCATTCCTGTATTAACATCAATGTTACCTTCAAATTCAACTTCCATTTTGTACGAGTGTCCGTGCAGGTTAAAGCATTTTCCTTTGTGGCACTGTAACCTATGTGCCATTTCCCATCTGAAATTTTTTGCTATTTTCATATTATTCTAGTTTTCAAGATTTTAGACACAAGATGTGAGATAAATATTTGAGTCTGTAAAGTCTTAAAAATTATACTCCGTTTATTTCTAATTGTTTTTTTTTTAGACACCAGTTTTGTTTGGGTCCCAAATGTATTTATGTATTTGCAATTGATATTTAACATTTAAATTGTCTTCCAAAATCCATTTAACCAATGCGTTATGTTCAATTTTTCCAAAGATGGATGAGAACAATATTTTTACTTTTTTATCTAAATCATATTTTTGAATAATAGATTTAGACCAATCGTAATCTTCCTTAGAACCAATAACAAATTTCACCTCGTCCGAAGTTTTTAATAGTTCAACATTTTGGAAATAATTTTTATTATCCATTTTGCTTGATGGAGTTTTAAAATCTAAAATATTTATTACTCTTTTATCTACATCTTTAATTGAAACTGAGCCACTAGTTTCTAGCAAAACTGTAAAATTATTGTCGCAAAGTTTTTCCATTAAAATATAAACTTCGTTCTGCAATAGTGGCTCGCCACCAGTAATTTCAACAAGATTACAATTATACGATTTCACTTTTTCAATAATTGCAGTAACCGATAATTCATCACCATCGTAAAATGCGTATTCCGTATCGCAATAAGTACATCGCAAATTACATCCAGTTAGCCTTACAAAAACACAACGCTCACCAGAGTATGTGCTTTCGCCTTGAATGGAATAAAATATTTCGTTTACTTTTAACATAAAACTCTAAATTATTGTATCACAAAAATAGTAATATTATTTAAGAAGTAAGACTATTTTAATAAATGTAGTGTAAATGCCGCTGCAAAACAGTTGATTTATTTGCAATGATGGTTTAGATTTGAGCCAAGCATAATGGAGAAAAAATGAACCAACACGAAATAGGAAATAAAATTTTAGAGCTAAGAAAAGCTAAAGGGTTAACTCAAGAAGAGTTAGCAATTAGATGTGGAGTAAATGTTAGAATAGTTCAAAAAATTGAAGCTGGTACGGTAAGCCCACGCATGGCAACGCTAATACTAATTGGTACAGAGTTAGATTATAAAATTCCGTTTGAAGAAAATGATGATATCAAGTTTTGGTTACTAACTTTACACCTTTCAAATTTTATTGCAATTCCTATATTTCCACTAATAATTTGGGCAATAAAAAAAGATGATAATGCCGAAATAGATAAACAGGGTAAGGACGTAATCAATTTTCAAATAAGTATGATAATTTATCTTTTTGCTTCTGCACTTCTTCTGTTTGCCATTATTGGAATTTTATTGTTGCTACTTTTGGGGCTTTACATCACAGTTATAACTATAATTAATTCAACAAAAGTTGTAATGGAAAAGGATTATAAGTATTATTTGACCATTAAGTTTATTAAATAATATGGGCATTTGTTCGTTACCCATAAAATATTATTTTGTTATAAAATGTTATTGCGGAGTTCATTCATTAGAATGAAGTAATCTGTAAAGGATTGTCATCCTAAGTGAAAGAATCAGGACATACTATTGTTCAAAGAACAGACCCCTGGCAATAACTGATAAATATGAATACAACTAATTAGAAGGAAGATGCTTGATTCTCAAGTTTGGATAAAACATCAGATTTGCATTCAGCAATTAGAATCATGTATTTAGTAACAATATGACAGCAATACTTTTACTTTCGTGTGCAGACCAAAATGGATTGGTTGCAAAAATTTCAAACTTCATTTCTGAAAATAATGGCAACATTGTTGACTTAGATGAGCATGTAGATTCCGACCAAAATATGTTTTTTATCCGTGTTGCCTGGAGGATGAATGGATTTAAAATTGAAAAAAAAGATATTTATTCAAAATTTCAACCGTTAGCAGAAAAATTTAATGCAAAATGGGAAATTAATTTTACTGAGCAAAAGCCAAAACTTGCAATTTTTGTTTCAAAATACGATCACGCTTTGCAAGAAATTTTATGGCGTAATAAATTTGGTGAATTCAACACAGAAATAGTTGCAATAATTTCAAATCACCCAGATTTAATGGGGCTTTCAGAAACTTACAATATTCCATTCTATCACTTCCCCATAACCAAAGAAACCAAAGCGGAACAAGAACAGAGGGAAATTGAATTACTAAAAAAAATGGATATCGATTTAATAGTTCTTGCAAGATATATGCAAATACTTTCGGCAAACTTTGTCTCTCAATTTCCGAATAAAATAATTAATATACATCATTCATTTCTGCCAGCATTTATGGGTGGAAATCCATATAAACAAGCTTTTGAACGTGGCGTAAAAATGATTGGAGCCACAAGCCATTTTGTAACAAACGATTTAGACGAAGGACCAATAATTGCACAAGATATTATAAGAATTACCCACAAAGATTCTGTGAAAGAGCTTGTGCGTAAGGGTCGCGATTTAGAAAGATTGGTTTTAGCAAAAGCACTTCACTGTTTTTTAGAGCATCGTGTTTTAGTGCATAAAGGAAAGACTATTGTTTTTGAATAAATCATTAATTTTCAATATAAATTTTCGATAGTAACGCGTTAGAGTGTCTAAACAAACATACTAATATTGATGTTGAAACATGAGGCTAATAAAATACTTGGCTTTTTTTTTAGACAGACTAGCATTAAGTAATATGTTTTTTTTAGTTTTAAAAGTTGTTTGAATAGAACAATTATTTACCGAGAATAGTATGACACAAAAAAATGCACTTCACACCAACGAGTTACATGAAATAGCCAAAACTCTTAACTTAGACTCTGACATCTCCTTTGATATGCAATATTTGGAAGATACTGAAAACAACATTCTTCAAGTATCTTCAGCATGCGAAAAAATTACTGGATATACAGCTAAAGAGTTTAAGAACAATGCCAAGTTATTTAAATCTATTATTATTCCAAAAGACTTACCTAAGTGGAACAGACATCACCATTTTGCAAAAGAAAATGAAAGCCACGAAACTCAGATTAGAATAAAACACAAAAATGGAAACATTATTTGGGTTGAACATGTTTGTAAAAAAGTAGTTGACAAAAACGGAATTGTCGTAGGTATTAGAGGCTCTAACAGAGATATTACACTCCATAAACTTCGCGAAGAACTTTATAAAACTAGCCAAGCAATATTTTTTATTTGGGAAAATAAAAAAGGCTGGCCTGTTACATTTGTATCTGAAAACATTGAGCTTTTAACTGGCTATACCGAATATGATTTTACTAGTGGTAAACTTTCTTACGTTGATATTATACATCAAGAGGATCTAAAATTAGTTGCTAACGAAGTTAAATATTTTAGTGAAAATAATTTTGAAGATTTTGAACACAAACCATACAGAATAGTAACCAAGTGCGGCAAAATAAAGTGGCTTAAAGATAAAACGGTTGTGAAAAAAAATTCACTTGGAAAAATAACACACTACTATGGTAGCATTATAGATATTACAGAGTTAAAAAACTTAGAAATTACTCTTGCCGAAAGCGAAAAAAAATTTAAAAGTATATTCAAAAACCATTCTATGGTTAAATTATTAATAGATGCCGAAACAGGAAGTATAGTTGATGCAAATGATGCTGCAGCACTTTTTTATGGCTGGTCAGTTGATGAATTAACAAGTATGAATGTTTCACAGATAAATACTCTTCCCACAAAAAAAATTAAAGCAACAATAAAAAGCATTGTAGAAAAAAATAAAACTTACTTTATATTTAAACATCGCAAGGCTAATGGCTCAATAAGTGGTGTTGAAGTTCACAGTAGTATGATAAATATTGGTGGAAAAATGTTTCTCCATTCAATTATTCACAATATAACTAAACAGAAAAAGACAGAAGAAGCTCTGAAAAATAGCGAGCAACTATACAAAAGTGTCTTCCAAAATTCCCCAATGGGAATATTACATTTTAATAGCGAAGGAATTATTACAGACTGCAATGAAAAGGTTTCAAAAATTTTAGGTTCTGAACGTGATGTGTTAATAGGTTTCAATTTACTAACACAACTGCAAAACGAAAAAATGCGGAAAGAAATTATACGTACATTAGAAAAAGGAGAAGGTTATTTTAACGATTACTACACAAGTGTAACATCTAAAAAAAGTAGATCTATTGAGGTTCACTTTAATGCTATTTATAACTCCCAAAATCAAATAACAGGTTGCGTTGGTTTGGTTGAGGATATATCAGAAAAAAAAGAAACTGAAAAAATAGTAGCAGAGCAAGGTTTTATTGTAGAAAATATGAATGACTTTGTGTATAGGCAAAATATAGATGGCAAGTTTGCTTACATTTCGCCAGGTATTACTAAGATGGTTGGTTATGCAGCAAAAGAGTGGGAAACTAATTATAAAGATGTTTTAACCGATAACCCAATAAACAAAATTGCAATTAACAATACAAAAAGCACTTTACTAAAAGGGGTAATTCATCCACCATACGAGGTAGAAGTATATCATAAAAATGGTAAAAGAGTAATGTTGGAAGTAAGTGAAACCCCAATAATAGAGTCTGGCAAGGTAATTGGAATAACAGGAATTGGCCGTGATATCACAGAGCGAAAAAATAATGAGTTACTTCAAAAAGCACTTTATTCTATTTCGGAAGAGGCAAGCAAATCTGAAACAATAGAGCAATTTTATAATGTGTTGCACAGCATAATTAAAACACTTATGCCTGCAAAAAACTTTTATATTGCAATTCATAACAGCGAAACAAATCTTATTAACTTTCCATATCACTCCGATGAATTTGATAAAAACCCAATAGAAAGACCCTTTAGAAATGGCTTAACCGAATACATTCTTAGAACTAAAAAAAGTAAAATAATAACAAAGGCTGTGGAACAAAAGATTATTGATAGTGGTATTGTGGAACAAAGTAATATACATGCAAAAATTTGGATTGGAATATACTTAAAATTTGAAGGTAAATACAAGGGTGTGCTTGTTGTTAAAGATTACAATAACGAAAATGCATACAGCAAAAAAGACATGAAACTTTTACAATTTATTTCAGAACAAATTGTAAAAGTTGTAGATAAAGAATATACAAAAGTTAGGCTTAAAAATACGGTTAATGACCTATTAAAAACTAAAAAAGAATTAGAAATTATTAATAAAAATAAAGACAGATTCTTTTCGATAATTGCTCACGATTTACGTAGCCCATTTATGGCTCTTATGGGTATATCGCAAATGATTTCGGAAGATATGGATAGCATGTCTGTTGGTGATGTTAAAGAAATGACAAGCACTATTTACAGCTCCACAAAAAATTCATATAAATTACTAGAAAACTTACTGAGTTGGTCGCACTTGCAAATGGGTTCTTTCCAAACCACCCCTAAAAATTTGAAACTGTTTGAGGTTACAAATAATGTAATTTCTACCTTAAAGCTATCTGCAACTAAAAAAGAGATAATAATAAATAAGGTTCTACCCTTATTGTTGTGGAATTAGTAAATTTGCATTAAAAAAGGTGTGCCGTGTTTTCAGAGGATTTTTTAATTTATTATTAAATTTTGGTAGTGATTGAAAGTTGACAAAGTAACAGTCAACACTAAATCAGACGATGTAGATGTTTATGTTAGTTATATTGGGTTAACAGCAGAATGTCCAGAGA
>CAMZLW010000098.1 GCA_947311785.1 uncultured Ignavibacteriales bacterium
AAAGACCTATTGTTTGTCATATTACTACCTTTTTTTTGATAGCCAATATAATGATTTATTTACTCTTATGTTAGTGCCATTACCTTTGGGTGAGGGTTCATTTGCCGACAACTAATATCTTCAATTATCAATTATCAATTATGACCGTTTTTTCTCAAAGAATTTATTCCAAAAATTGTATCTTTGTGAGATATTTTAAAGTTAAATAGGCATCAAAAATTGAGTAAGAAACTCGAAAAAATATTAGTAATACTTACCGATTTAGTTACAATAAATCTTGCTTGGATTCTGTTTTATTACTTTCGAGTCGAGTCAGGTTTATTCAAGTTATTAACAGAGCCTGCATTATATCTCACACTTGTAACAATTTATCTTTTTTGGTTATTGGTTTTCACTTTTGTTGGAATGTATAGAGCATGGTTTGCGTCCTCGCGTTTTGATGAGATGGCAACGCTTTTTAAAGCTACTTTTGTTGGAATATTTATCCTTTTTTTCCTTATTCTATACGACGATGCCGTTCATAACGTTGTCTCTTCAAGTAGATTTATAATTTTATTTTATTGGATGTTTCTTTTAGCATTTGTAGGTGGTGGCAGAATTCTGCTTAGAAGTATTCAGCGAAGATTATTGATAAATGGAGTTGGAAGAAAAAATGCAATAATTGTTGGATATAATAAAAAATCTTTTGAAATGCACAACACCATTGATGCCTATAAAGGATTAGGTATTGATATTGTTGCATTTGTAGCAGTTAAAGATAAAAATATTGGAAAGAAGCACAACAACATTACAGTTGTTGATACTGTTCATAATATAAAAAATGTAATTAAAGAATTAAAAATTGCAGAAGTTATTTTAGCCCTTGATAAGCACGAGGGTGATATAATGCTAGAGGTTGTTGGGGCTTGCGATTCTAACAATGTAGCAATTAAAATAATTCCAGATTTATACGAAATTATTAGTGGGCAAGCTAGAACATCGCAGTTATATGGTTCACCACTAATTAACATTACTCCGTTGCTAATGCCCGAGTGGGAAAAGAAAATTAAAAGAATTATGGATATTATTATTTCTATAATTATATTAATTCTCTCTCTTCCAATTGTTATTGCAACAGCTATTGCAATTAAAAGTGAAAGCAAAGGATCAATTTTTTATCTACAAGAGCGGTCTGGATTAAATGGGGAACCTTTTAAAATAATTAAATTTCGTTCAATGCGTTCAGATGCCGAAAAACAATCTGGACCTGTCTGGTCAACAAAAGATGACCCACGAATAACAAAGGTTGGTAAGTTTATTCGTAAAGTTCGCATTGATGAAATTCCGCAAATGGTAAATGTTCTAAAGGGTGAAATGAGTTTGGTTGGTCCTCGTCCAGAAAGACCATTCTTTGTTGAGCAACTTGCAAAGGAAATTCCATTTTATAAAAGAAGATTAAAAGTGCGTCCGGGTGTTACTGGTTGGGCACAAGTGAAACATAAATACGATGAGAATGTAGAAGACGTTAAAGAAAAATTAAGATACGATCTTTTTTACATTGAAAATATGAGTTTAAATAACGATCTTAAAATCTTATTCCGAACAGTTTTTGTTGTTCTTTTTGGACAAGGACATTTTAATTAACCCACTGGGGGCTTATAGATTATGAAGAAAGCAATTGTAGTAATACCAACATATAACGAGTGTGAGAACATCGAGAAGATGATTCACACAATAATAGAACTCTATCCGGAAATGCATATTTTGGTGGTTGACGATAACTCGCCCGATGGAACTGGCGAATATGTTAAAGCAAAATCCCTTGAAGACGAACGCATCCACGTATTACAACGTGCTGGTAAAATGGGGCTTGGAACAGCCTATGTTGCTGGTTTTAAATATATCCTCGAAAATGATTATCAGTATGCAATTCAAATGGATGCCGATTTTTCGCACGATCCAAAAGAGATTAAGAATTTGTTAATTGCAATAGAAGAGAATGATTTAGTGATAGGAAGCCGCTATATACAAGGGGTTAATGTAATTAACTGGCCAATGTCCCGACTACTACTAAGCTATTTTGCATCAATCTATACACGTGTTATTACTGGTATGCCTGTTATGGATGCAACTGGTGGATTTAAATGTTTTAGAAGGGAAGTGTTAGAATCCATTAACTTAGACAAAGTTAAATCCAACGGATATTCCTTTCAAATAGAAATGAACTTTAAAACTTACAAAAAAGGATATCGAGTTAAAGAAATTCCAATAGTATTTACAGATAGAATTGAAGGAGTTTCAAAAATGTCAAAACAGATTGTTCGTGAAGCAGTAACAATGGTTTGGAAGTTACGCTTCAGAGCTATCTTTGGTAAACTTGTGTAATCACTTAGTCTTTTATGATTGATATCTCAATAATAATAGTAAACTACAACGTAAAGGAGTTTGTTAAAAATCTCCTTCACTCGCTTCACAAAGCTCTGGAAAATTATAGCTCAGAAATAATTGTAGTTGATAATGCTTCGTCCGATGGAAGTGTTGAAAATATTAAAGAGAAATTTCCATACGTAAAAGTAATTCCAAATAAAAAAAATGTAGGCTTTGGCAAAGCCAATAACCAAGGGCTTGATATTGCTAAGGGACAATATATTATTTTACTTAATCCCGATACAATAGTTCGCGAAGATACATTTTCTAAATTGATTAAATTCATAAAGACTAAGCCAGAAGCGGGTATGGTAACATGCAAAGTGTTAAACCCCGATGGAACTTTGCAATTAGCATGTCGTAGAAGTTTCCCTGGTCCTTGGACTTCTTTCACTAAAATTGTTGGTCTCAGTAAATTATTTCCTAAAAGTAAACTCTTTTCAAAATATAATCTTACCTATCTCGATGAAAATATTGTTAACGAAGTTGACGCAATATCTGGTTCGTTTATGTTATTTACTCGTGAAGTTTATAATAAAGTTGGTGGATTTGACCCTCAGTTTTTTATGTATGGAGAGGACTTAGATTTGTGCTATCGTGTTCAGCAAGCTGGATATAAAGTATTCTACGTTCCTGATACTGAGATAATACATTACAAAGGTGAAAGCACAAAACGGAGTAGCATTGACGAGACCAAAGTATTTTATAATGCAATGCACCTTTTTGTAAAAAAACATTTTTCTTCATCATTTATTGTAGAAATAATTTTAAGATTTGCAATTGTGGCAAGGCAATTTGTTGCTTTTGTTAGTTCCTATAAATTATCAATACTCTCTGGTATTATCGATTTTACACTTTTTTCAATTGCATTTATGTTGGCAGAAAAAATGTATCGTCCTGGTAATTGGGCAGGATTTCCAGAGGAAGTAAAACCGTGGATTTTCTTTATCCCTGCATTATTGCAATTAATTGTTTCAACCTTTGGTGGAAGTTATAAACGAAATACTATTTCAGTTTTGCGTGCAGTATTACTGCTAATTGTTGGCTTTGTTCTTGCCTCGGCTCTAACTTTTTTCTTTAAGCAATATGCCTTTAGTAGAGCTGTGTTGCTTATTACATATAGTATTGTAGGGGTTGCATACATCTTTTGGAGATTTGTTGCAAAAGTTATATTTAAAGTTGGTATAGAAGATTCAATTGAAAATAGAAAAACACTTATTGTTGGAAGTGAAAAATATTGTAATGAACTAACAAAAAAACTTGATAAAAGTGTTACTGAAATATATACAGTCGTGGGTTTTATTAGTGAAACAGCAGATAGAATTGGAAACACAATAGGAAATTATTCAGTTCTCGGTAGCCTTGAAAATATTGTAAAAGTAATTAGAGAAGAAAAAATCAATAAAGTTATTTTTGCTTCGCACGAAATTTCATTTGAAAAAATGTTTGGAATTGTTTCGCAAAGCGATAGCATAAACGTGGAGTTTCTTGTTGCTGGAACTGAGTTAGATTATCTTGTTGGAAAATCTTCTGTAACAATGCTGGATAATATTCCATTGCTTAAAATTCACTATAACATTTCCGAGCCAATACATAAAACAATAAAATCTATTTTAGATGTTTCTTTTTCGCTAGTACTAATTCTTGTTTATCCATTCACATGGCTATTCTCTAAGCGGCATAAGGGGAAGGGCGATTTTGAATCTTTCATATTATCTGCTCCTTCTGTTTTAATAAGAAAAAAAAGTTTTGTTGGTCCTAAAAATTCAGATGTAAATTCAGAATTATATTTAGGAAAAGAAGGCATTACAGGACTTTGGTTTCTTGAAAAAAACAATTCGATGAATGAAAATGATTTAAATAAATTAGATGTTTATTATGCCAAGAATCAAAATATTTGGTTAGATTTGGAAATTATAGGAAAAAGTTTTAGTAAAATGTTGTTTGATAATGAAAAATAGATTTGGAGATATAAATGGCTATTAATGCTTTAGAATTTGAAAAACCAATTGTTGAACTTGAAAAGAAAATTGAAGAGATGAAGGAGTATGAAGATAATCTCGATATAAAAGATGAAATTGAAAAATTGGAAGAGAAAGTTTTAATTCTTAAAAGAAGCGTATATAAAAATTTAACACGGTGGCAACGTGTACAGTTAGCACGGCACTCTGAACGCCCATATACACTGGATTATATCTACTTGATGACTGACGATTTTGTTGAGTTACATGGCGATAGACTTTATGGAGATGACAAAGCTATTATTGGGGGATTTGCAAAAATTGATGGTCAAAAAGTTATGATTATTGGGCATCAAAAAGGACGCGATACAAAATCTAATGTTTATAGAAATTTTGGGATGGCAAATCCTGAAGGATATCGTAAAGCTCTTCGCTTAATGAAAATGGCAGAAAAATTTAATACTCCTGTTATTACTTTAATTGATACACCAGGAGCTTATCCAGGATTAGAAGCAGAACAAAACGGACAAGCCGAAGCAATTGCAAAAAACTTACTTGAAATGAGTCGGCTCAAAGTTCCAATAGTTGTTGTTATTATTGGGGAAGGTGCAAGTGGTGGTGCTTTAGGTATTGGTGTTGGCGATAGAGTTCTTATGCTTGAAAATACTTGGTATTCTGTTATTAGTCCAGAATCTTGTTCATCAATTCTTTGGAGAACATGGGAGTATAAAGAGCAAGCAGCCGAAGCACTTAAACTTACAGCCGAAGATTTATTGGAATTAAAAATAATTGATAGAATTATTCCAGAGCCATTGGGCGGTGCACATAAAGACCACAAACTCATGGCAGTAACACTAAAAGCTGCCTTGGCAGAAGAAGTGGGAAGTTTAATAAAAACTAAACCAGATAAATTAGTTAATAACAGACTAGAAAAATTTGGAAACATGGGAGTATTTGTTGAATAAAATACATTCACAAACACTTCCGATTCACGACTCTTGACTTACGGTAATATGCTAAAACACACAACACAAATAAGAGTGCGGTACGCCGATACTGACAAAATGCAATTTGTTTATAACGGAAAATATCTCGAATATTTTGAAGTTGGACGAACAGAATTTTTGCGGAACATTGGCTTAGCATACATCGAAATTGAAAAAGCTGGATTTCAGCTTCCACTTATTGAGGCAAATCTAAAATACAAAAAGCCAGCAGTTTACGATGATTTGCTAGATGTTGAAGCTACTGTTTCAACACCATATTCGGCAAAGGTTCTAATAACATATAAAATTACACATCACGAAACTGGTGAAACAATTTGCGAAGGTTATACTTCACATATGTTTATTCATGCAGAGAGTAAAAAACCAACACGTCCTCCAAAAATTTACGTTGAAAAATTAGCCCCCTACTTTTCTAAAAACTCTTAATATATTTTTCTACTATTTCTAATTTTTTATAAAAAATTATTTCCTTAATTTAGCCCAATCCTTTTTTACAAAATTTAGCCAAAAAAATGTTAGAAAAACTTAAAGAACTTTCCAAAGATACTGCTGTTTATGGCATAAGCACTATGATTGGTAGGTTTTTAGGATTTCTGTTATTCCCAATTTATACAAATGTTTTTACTCCCACAGAATATGGCACTTTCACAAGTATTTATGCTTATCTCGCCTTCTTAAATGTTGTTTACATTTATGGAATGGATGCAGCATTTATGAAATACACATCTGTGGCAGATGATACTCAGAAGAAAACAATTTTTTCCACTCCATATTTTTTTGTTGCAGGCAGTACTTCAATATTTTCAATTTTATTTTATCTTTTTCTTGTTCCAATAAGTAATGGTATTAATCTCCCAACAGAATATTCCCATCTTTTGATTTATGTGATTTTTATTCTTTTGTTCGATACATTAGCTCTCATCCCCTTTAGTAGCTTGCGTTTGGAGAAGAAACCACAAAAATTTGCACTTATTAAAATCACAAATATTGCTATAAATTTATCGCTTAATATTATTCTAATTTTATTTTATGGGTACGGAATTGAAGCAATATTTATTAGTAATCTAGTTGCCTCAATTTTTTCATTTGTTGTATTGTTGCCAGAAATACTTGCTAAGCTTGAAGTTAAGATTGATATAAAAGTTTTAAAAAAAATGCTACGGTTTGGAATTCCATATCTTGCAGCAGCATTTTCCTCAATGATAGTGCAGGTTATAGATGTTCCAATAGTAGAGAAGCTTACAAGTACTGCCACTCTTGGATTATATAGAGCAAATTATAAATTAGGAATTTTTATGATGCTCTTTGTGCAGATGTTTAACTTCGCTTGGCAACCATTTTTTTTGGAAAATGCAAAAGAGAAGAATGCCAAAGAATTATTTGCAAAAGTGTTTACTCTATTTCTAATTTTCTCAGCAGTTATTTGGGCGTTCTTAAGTCTGTTTGTTGAGGACATTGCTAAAATTGAAATTGCTGGAAGAACACTTCTTGGTGCTGATTTTGTAGGCGGACTTTCAATAGTTCCAATAATTCTTTTAGCCTATCTCTTCAACGGACTTTTCATGAATTTTACCGCTGGAATATACATCGAAGAGAAAACTAAATATTTCCCTTTAGTTACAATATCTGGTGCTGTTGTTAATGTTGTAGTTAACTTTACACTAATTCCAACATACGGAATAATGGGTGCAGCTTGGGCAACGCTTGCAAGTTACATTGTTATGGCAAGTGGATTATTTTTAGTGTCGCAGAAATTTTACAGAATTAATTATGAATATTCTAAAATATTAGGGATATTTTTGATTATAGGAGTAATATCGATAATACACTATTTCTATAGCGGTGCTATGAATTTTGGAATTAAAGTTTTAATATTTACTGGCTTTATCTATTTACTATTTGCTTTACGGATAGTTAAAATGGATGAGATAATTAGAACAGTAAAATCTTTCAGAAAAAAATAATTTTGAAAACTTATTAGACCACAAAAATTTTTGATGCAAAGATTTTTTTTAGTGGCTAATCTTTAAAAAGGAATGAAATGAATAAAGTAAAATTAAATATCAAAAGAATATCAGAAAATTTTAATGATGTTGCTCTGCCACATTATGCAACAGAAGGCAGTGCTGGTATGGATGTGCGTGCTACAGTAGAAACAGAAATATTAATTAGAGCAGGGGAAGTAAAATTAGTTCCAACAAATTTAAAAGTTGAAATACCTGTTGGCTACGAAATTCAAGTAAGGCCACGTAGTGGATTAGCATTAAAAAATGGAATTGGTTTACTTAACTCGCCTGGCACGATTGACTCGGACTACAGAGGTGAAGTAGGAATTATTATGAGCAATTTTTCAAAAACAGATTTTGTTGTGAAGCGTGGAGATAGAATTGCACAGCTTGTTCTTACTCAATATACTGTTGCAGATATAATTGAAGTTGATGCTCTTTCCGATAGCCAGCGTGGTGAAGGCGGATTTGGACACACAGGGAAAAATTAAAAATTAGGAATTATAAATTATTATGAGTGAATTTGTACACTTACATAATCATACACATTACAGTTTACAGGATGCAGCTTGCACAGTAGATACACTTATAAATGCCGCTGTTGAGAATAACCAAAAGGCACTTGCCCTTACAGACCACGGCGTAATGTACGGTGCATCTGAATTTTATAAAAAAGCAAAGAAAGCTGGAATTAAACCAATACTTGGTTCCGAAGTATATATAGTTTCGGAAGGCTCTCGTTTTGCAAGGGGCGAAAAAAATGCTGGAAAGAAAAGAGGGAAACACTACAAACACTTGATTCTATTGGCTAAAAATGATGTTGGTTACAAAAACTTAACCAAACTTGTATCGCTTGGTTTTACCGAGGGCTTTTATTATAAGCCAAGAATTGATATGGAAATTCTTCGTAAATATAGTGAGGGATTAATTGCAACAACGGCATGTTTGGGTGGAATTGTTGCCGCTCCGTTTCGGGAAGGAAATCCAGAGCGAGCCAGGGAAGTAGCATTAGAGTTTAAAGAATTATTTGGGGATGATTTTTACCTCGAAATTCAAGAGCATTGGATGGAAGGGGATGAAGTCTTTAGAAATGAAATTCCCCAGTTAGCAAAGGAACTTAATATAAAATTAGTTGCAACAAACGACATTCACTACGTAAAAAAAGAACATGCAATAGCTCATAATATTCTTTTGTTAATGGCCGATAAAACTGGCGAAAAAGATTATCGTGAATTACGTTATAAAACAGACGAAATTTATTTTAAGTCAACCGAAGAGATGGTTGCCCTATTTCCAAACTATCCCGAAGCCATTGCCAATACTGTAGAAATTGCAAATAAGATTGATGACAACATTACTTTTGGAGGATTGTTTTTCCCAGAGTATCCAATACCAGATGATTCACCCGCAAAGAACTTGGAAGAGTATTTAGAGATACTAGCCAAAGAAGGATTGGAAGACCGATATAAAGGGAAAGAAATTACACAAGAAGTTTGGGATAGATTTCATTTTGAAATTGGTGTAATTAACGACATGGGTTATCCTGGATATTTTTTAATTACGCAAGATTTTATAAATGCTGCAAAAGATATGGATATTCCAGTGGGCCCTGGTAGAGGTAGTGCCGCTGGTAGCCTTGTGGCTTATGCCCTACGCATTACTAATGTTAATCCACTAGATTACGATTTGCTCTTTGAACGATTCTTAAATCCAGCACGTCAATCAATGCCCGATATTGACATCGATTTTGCCGACGATCAGCGTGGCGAAGTAATTGAATATGTTAAAGAAAAATATGGCGAAGATTCAGTTTGCCAAATTGTAACTTTTAACAGACTCTCATCTAAGGCAGTATTAAAAGATGTTGCACGAGTTTTGAAAATTTCAATTCCGACAGTAACCAGTATTACTAAGCATATTCCATCCAAGTTTGGAAAAGTTTACTCAATTGAAAAATCTCTTAACGAGGTTGCGGAACTTAAATGGGTAAAGGATTCCAACGATCAGCAGATAAAAGATTTAATTAAATACGCTCAAGTGCTTGAGGGAATGAATAGGAATAATTCCAAGCATGCAGCTGGCGTTGTAATTGCTCCTGGTCCTGTTAGTAACTATGTAGCTCTTGCTACTGCTGGGGCTTCTAAAGATTTAGTAACTCAGTTTAATATGAAAGAGCTAGAGGCTAGTGCTGGCTTGCTTAAAATGGATTTTCTTGGGCTTCGTACACTTTCAATTATACGTGATGCAATAAAACTTGTTGAGCAGAATAGAGGAATAAAACTAATAGCAGATGATATTCCAATTGACGATGAAAAAACTTATGCCCTTTTTGCTAAAGGACAAACAACAGGTGTGTTCCAGTTTGAATCTGGTGCTATGCGTGAACATCTAAAAAATCTTAAGCCTACAAGTATAAAAGATTTAGCTGCAATGAATGCTTTGTATCGTCCAGGCCCGATGGAGTTTATTGATACTTTTATTAAGTGCAAACATGGGAAAGAGAAAGTAACATTTCTGCATCCTTTACTTGAACCAATATTGAAGGAAACATATGGTATTATTGTATATCAAGAGCAGGTAATTAAACTTGCCAATAAAATTGGAGGAATGTCTCTTGCAGATGCTGATATATTGAGAAGGGCAATGGGTAAAAAAGATGATAAAGCTATGCAAGAGCAAAGATCAATATTTATTAACGGTGCTATAAAAGCAAATAATATAGATAAAAAAATAGCAGAAGAGATTTTTGACAATATTGAAAAATTTGCGAAGTATGGTTTTAACAAGAGCCATGCTGTGGCTTATAGTTATGTTGCATATCAAACCGCTTATATGAAGGCTAATTATATGCCCGAGTTCCTTGCTTCTAACCTTACTCACGAATTTGGGAATTCCGATAAAGTCTCTATGCTCTTAGAGGAATGCCGTAAAATGAAAGTTGAGGTACTCCCTCCTGATGTAAATAAACCATCAGTAGATTTTAATGTGGATGGCTATAAAATTATTTTTGGAATGAAAGCTATTAAAAATGTTGGTGCCCCTGCGGTTGAATCGCTTAAAGTTGCACGCGAAAAACTTAATCGTGATTTTATAAGTATATATGATATGGCGTCTAACATTGATACGCGAGTAATAAATAAAAGAGCTTTTGAAGGATTTGTTCTTTCTGGTGGCTTTGATAATTTAACTGGAAGTAGAGCACAAAACTTTGCTGCAATAGAGTTAGCACTAAGCTATGGCTCTAAATACCAAAGTGCAAAGGCATCTATGAGTGGAGGATTGTTTGGTGATGATGAAGATGCAATTGATATAGTTGAACCTGAATTACCCAATGTTGAAATGTGGCCTGCAAACGTAAGGCTTGCAAAAGAAAGGGAAGTGCTTAATTTTTATCTTTCCGATCATCCGTTACGAAAGTATGAACTTGAGTATAATTCCTTTGCATCAGTTCACCTTGGGGAGGCAGAAACTTTTGAAGGAAAAGAATTTGTTGTTGCTGTTGGTGTGGTTACTGAGTTTCGAACAAAAATTGATCGTTCAGGTAGGGAAATGTGTTTCTTTAAAATTGACGATTTCTCTGGCTCGTGTGAGTGCCTGATGTTTTCAAAAATTTACGAAAAGGTTGGTACTTGTATCTCTCCAGAAGCTACAATTGTTGTAAAGGGCAATCTCGAAAGCACAGGTGATTCAATTAAAATACATGCCGAGGATGCTTTCTCGCTATCCGAGGCACGTAGTAAGCTTGCAAAAAAAATATTTTTAATCCTAAATGCTGATGACCATGATGAAAGCACAATTGGAAAAATTAAAAAAATTCTAGCAATGTATATCGGACAAATTCCAGTTTATTTAAGATTGCAAATAGATGGGAGCAAAAGAGATTTTTATTTAAATCAAAAAGTTTCTATATCAGATTCGTTAATTTCCGACTTGCTAAACCTACTTGGTGAAAATAGTATAAAATACCTTTCGTCTTAATATCTTGATTAAGGGTGTTGTTTTTAGTAACTTTAAGACTAATTTTTAAAACTTTGAGGAAAGATATGGTCAAAAAATGGGCCTTAATTTTAGGTGCGTCTAGTGGTTTTGGTGGAGCTTCTGCTGTAGAATTAGCAAAGGCTGGGTATAATATTTTTGGTATTCATCTAGATAGACAAGTAACAATGCCAAATGTGAAAAATATTATAAAAAAAATTGAACGAACAGGGCAAAAGGCTTTGTTCTTTAATATGAATGCTGCTGACCAGCTAAGGCGTAACGATACACTGGACGAAATTAAAGATATGTTTTCATCAAAGAAGGATATCCAACAAATAAATCTTGTTCTGCATTCACTTGCGTTTGGTACTCTGAAACCATTTATCACTAAAGATATGAACACTCGCGTTACAAAAGCTCAGATGGAAATGACTCTTGATGTAATGGCTCACTCATTAGTCTATTGGGTTCAAGGAATAGTTGAACGCGATTTGCTTGCAAATAAAGCTAGAATATTTGGATTGACGAGTGCTGGATCTCAAACAATATTTCCATCGTATGGAGCTGTTTCAGCTGCTAAAGCCGCACTTGAATCGCACATAAGACAATTAGCTGCAGAGTTAGGTGTAATGGGCGTTACTGCAAATGCTATTATGGCTGGCGTTACAGATACACCAGCGTTAAGAAAAATTCCAGGAAACGAAAAAATGATGGAAGCTGCTAAAGGTAAAAATCCTGGCTCAAGATTAACAACAGCACTGGATGTTGCAAAAACTATTGTAATGTTAATGGACGAAAAAGCCGATTGGATTTCAGGAAACGTCTTGCAAGTTGATGGTGGTGAATACATTGTTAATTATACTGGCGAAAAAATTGCTCGTCCAATTAAGTAAGTATTATTAAACCTAGTGTAATACTAGGTGTTATGTTTATAGAAATGTTTTTAAAAAATGGAGAAAAAATGAAACCAATTGAATTTACAGACGGAAATTTTGAAGAAGAAGTACTAAAATCTGCTCTTCCAGTAGTTATCGATTTTTGGGCAGCATGGTGTGCCCCTTGTAGAATGATTGCACCAATTATTGAAGATTTAGCAGTAGAGTTTGAAGGCAAAGCAAAAGTTGGAAAACTGGATGTTGATAGCAATCAACAAACTGCAATTAAATATGGTGTGCGTAGCATTCCAACAGTTTTAATAATTAAAAATGGTGAAGTTGCCGATACAATTATTGGTGCATTACCAAAAGCAGCATTTGTTGATAAACTAAATGCTGTTCTTTAATCTTTTATTTATGTGCAGGGATTTATATTTTATAATCCCTGCTCTTTTAGCAGTTCCAAAAGAGTTCTTAACAGTATAATGCGTCGCTATTAAATTCCCCTCACACATACATACTAATCTCGGTAATTCAAAATAAAAAATATTTCCATACTGCTCTAAGGTAACATTAGTCTTGAACTTTGTAATTAATTAATTTACTATAGGGGATCACAGCTATCCGAAAGTTTTGAGAAAGTGAAAATAAACTGCGTAAATAGAGCAAAAATAGAGTTTATTCGGAATTATTGAGAAAATAAGTTTCCTCATATA
>CAMZLW010000099.1 GCA_947311785.1 uncultured Ignavibacteriales bacterium
AGAAAATAAGTTTCCTCATATATTTGCACAGATTCTTCATTTTCGCTCTATTTTACAAGTTTATCCTTGTCTTGTTGAAAACTTTCGGACAGTTGTGATTTAAAATAAAAAAAGCGATTAGAATTTCTAATCGCTTTTTCATTTTCAAAGATTTTTTACCCTAAATAAACTTTAAGATTTTTACTTCGTGAGGAATGACGTAACCTTCCAAGAGCTTTCTCTTTAATTTGACGAACTCTTTCGCGAGTTAAACTTAGCATTTCTCCAATCTCCTCTAGGGTTGCAGAGTATTCGCTATTAATTCCAAAATAAAGTCTAATAACTTCTGCTTCTCTTTCAGTTAAAGTTCCAAGCGAACTTTCAATATCGTTCTGCAAAGAGTTTGTCATCAACTCATCATCAGGGTCTGGTTGCTCGTTATTAGAAATAACATCTAACAAACTACTTTTATCGTTATCACTTTGCGAAAATGGAGCATCAACAGATACATGACGCCCAGAAACTTTTAACGCATAAGCAACATCGTTAACATCCATCTCTAATTCTTTTGCAATTTCTTCGGTAGAAGCAGCTCTTTCAAACTCTTGTTCCAACTTGGAAGAGGCTTTTGAAATTTTAGTTAAAGCCCCAACTCTATTAAGCGGAAGCCTAACCATACGTGATTGGTCAGCAATGGCTTGCATAATAGATTGCTTAATCCACCAAACTGCATAGGAAATAAATTTGAATCCACGAGTTTCATCAAATTTTTTGGCTGCTTTAATTAAACCAATATTTCCTTCATTAATTAAATCACTTAATGGTAAGCCTTTGTTTTGAAATTGCTTTGCAACGCTAACAACAAATCGTAGGTTTGCTTTGGTTAGTTTTTCTAAAGCATCTTGATCTCCAGCTCTAATTTTAATTGCTAATTCAATCTCCATATCGGCAGTAATTAAATCTACTTTCCCAATTTCTTGAAGATATCTATCTAAACTTTGACTTTCGCGATTTGTGAATTGTTTCGTAATTTTCAAGGGCTACTCCCAACCTTATCATTAATATATGTATTGCTTATAACAAATATAAACTACATAAAAAATACTACACCAAAAAAAACTGACCTCTAATTGGTCAGTTTTAATTGGTATTTATCTAATCCGCAAATATACGAAAATTATGCTTTTGCTTCAACCCCAAATAATACATTTTCAATTGCTTCTTTTAACTGTGGCTTTGGTAAAGCACCTTGTGCCATTTGTGGTTTACCATCTTTAGGGATAAAAAGAAGTGATGGAATTGATCTAATTCCAAAAATACCAGCTAATTCTTGTTCAGCTTCAGTATCAATTTTGTATATTTTAATTTTGCCATCATATTCTTCACTTAGCTCTTCAAGAACTGGAGCAACCATTTTGCATGGTTGACACCAATCTGCATAAAAATCTATAAGTGCAGGAACATCCCCTTTATAGTTCCAATCTTTGTTGTTTTCGTAATCAAATACCTTTGCTAAAAAATCAGCTTTTGTTAACATCTCTGTCATTTTATTTCCTTTTTTGTTAGAATTTCCAATTGTTTAGTGGTAAGATGTTTGCCAGTAAAAAAGGATTCAAGTTTTGAGGAGTAAGAATTATTTATGACTCAAATGATATTTCAGTGGAGAAAGCTTATTTGAGTAATTTAGAATAAATTACGATAATCTTGAAAATGGAAGATTCAAAGGGTTAGCTACTTTTTAAAAGTAATCAATTGAAAAACATTCCATAAAAATATCCATCCGTAGCAAGGATATTCCAATATTTTGCTTTAATAGTTATCTCCAACAAAAATCACATAAGCCTAACTTTGTTCCAATTCACTTTGGTTTATTGGTTTTTCTGAGATAATAATTTTAACTAATACAATTCCAACAACGCTACCCACAACATCGGCAAAAAAATCCCACCAATCAAAATATCTTCCTGGAATATATATTTGATGCACTTCATCAAATAATCCGTAAATAGAAGTGATTAGCAAAGTGAATACAATCCATTTTTTTGAAATATTGGTAAATCTATTTTGCAAATAAAGTGTAAAACCTAACAAAATAGATAGCACCAGATAAGCACCGAAATGCTTTATCTTATCCGAAAAGCCAAATATTTTAGGCATTATTTCACCTGGAATACTGGTTAAAATAAATATTAAAGCCCAATACAATCCTAATGGTATATATAGGAATTTTTTCTTATTTGATAGGAAGAAATTATATAATTGAATTCCGTAAGAAACGAATCGCATGCGGTAAGTTTTCCTCAATTTTAATTGCTGTTATTCCAAATTCTGTTTCTTGCTTTAATAACAAATCTGCCGAGAGTGAATGTATATACACCCCAGCAATAACAGCGTTTTCCATTTTATTTGATTGTGCTATTAACCCTGCAATTACTCCAGTTAAAACATCACCAGAACCAAACTTTGCCATACCAACATTTCCTGTGGAATTTATTATTGCATCTCCATTTGGTAAAAATATAATTGTAGGTGCACCTTTTAAAACTAGAGTAGATTTTGTCTTCTTAGCAAACTCTTTTCCATAGTGCAATAGATTGGTTTGCAATTGTTCAGTCGCAATTCCAATAAGCTGTGCAAACTCTGCATGATGCGGAGTGAGAACTTTATTTTTCAAATTAAATTTTGAAATTCCTAATTTTCCAATAGCAAAAATTGCATCAGCATCAATTACCATTTTTTTGTTTTTATGTTTTTTAATAATGGATGCAACTGCTTCAATGGTTGCCTCTTCCCTTCCTAGCCCACTACCTATGGCTACAACATCTGCCCACTTTAGTTCTGCATCCAACTCATTAATATTTTCTTCTGTGAGATATTCTTTTCCGTTATCATTATATGAAGCAAAAACTGTTTCGCCAATATTATTTGAAATTAAATTTCTAACTGATTTTGGAAATGCTAATAAAGTTGCTCCAGTGCCTACTTGAGAAAGTGAGTTTACTAAAAGAGATGCCGCACCTGGATACTTACCAGAGCCAGCAATAGCAAGGACTTTTCCGTTTGAATATTTATGCGATACTTTTTTCTTTTGGGGCAAACCAAGTAAAGCATCTTCTGGCTCAATTAAATATTCTGTAACATTTAAAGTATCAAAATATTCTGTGCCAATTCCTATAGAGCCTTTTTCTATTTTTCCTGCAAACTCATATCCTTTGCCGTAAAACAATCCTGTTTTATAATCGGCTAATGTTACTGTTAAATCGGCATCAAGTATTGTTGAAGCTGTTGCAGTTTCAAGGCTCAATCCACTTGGTAAATCTATTGCAACCTTAATAGACTCAAGTTTATTTACATATTCAATAATACCCTTGAATGGCTCACGAACTTCTCCCTTTGTTCCAGTTCCAAGAAACCCATCAATAATTATATCACAATTTTTAAGTTTGTTTAAATCTTGTTTGGACTTGTAAAATATTAGTTCCGAGTTTTGAGCTTTTGGAATCAACTTTGTTAAAATGTTAAAATTGATTTGTGCATCACCTTTCAGTTCATTTCTTTTTCCAACAAAAATTATTTTCACAATAAAGCCATTGTTTATAAAATGACGTGCAACTGCAAAAGCATCTCCACCATTATTCCCTTTGCCAGAAATAATTCCAATAACTGAAGTAGAATCCAGCGACTGCATATTATTTCTGATGGAATTGTAAACCGAAAGAGAAGCATTCTCCATTAAAACAATTCCAGGAATCTTTAATTGTTCAATGGCATACTTATCGGCATTACGTATTTGTTCGGTAGAAAATAGTGAAATCATTTTTACTCGAAAAATATTTTGTCATTACCAATTTTTTGAATTGACAATTTATGTTTACTTGCAATTGATAACTCAATTGGAATATGATTTTCACTATTAAAAATATCTTCCCCTTGTTGAACGAGAACAATTTTTATAACATCATACTTGGTTAGTTCTTCTTCCAAATTTTTGTAATCGGAAAAATAAATTTCAGTATAATTATCAGTTACACGAACAAATGCTCCGTGAGGATGCCTACTAAAATCTGTAATTATTTCCGAATCAATTACAATTTTTAAAATTTCCGCTTTGAAAGGTAGTAGCACTCTGTTTCCGTAGTACAACCCACCATCATTGTTATTTAAAATATCATTTATAGATTTCATAATTTCTCCTTAGAAAAAGAATACTAACCAAACTAAAATAAATACAGGAATTAATACTGGAAGTGAATATCTGTAAACATAAGCAAAGAAACTAGGCATTCTAATACCAGCACGCTCAACTATTGATTTTACCATAAAGTTAGGACCATTTCCAATATAAGTCATTGCACCAAAAAATACTGCAGCTACAGAGATTGCTTGAAGAAAGATATCATCCACAAGCATAAATTCTTTTACATCAACTTGACTGTTAATATCGAGAGCAAACTTACCCATTGCTGCACTAAGAAAATTTAAATATGTGGGAGCATTATCGAGTACTCCCGATAATAATCCTGTACTCCAAAAGAATGTTCCTGCAGAGAGCTTATCGCCTAACACATTTGCTTCATGCGAAATTAATTGAAGAGCTGGAATCATTGTAGAAAAAATACCTACAAATAAAAATGCAACTTCTCGAATTGGTTCTATATCAAACTCATTATATTTTAATATTTCTTTATCTGATGTTTTAAAAGCCAAAAGCACTACAGAAAATTGAATTATTTCACGAAGCCCAATAGGGAAAGGAGCAAAATTAGGAACCCAACTCATTACGTTTGGATCAATAAATACAGCTACTATAATTATTAAAAGATAAACTAAATTTTTAGCACCTTTGAACTCAATTTTTCCCGTATATTCTTTTGCAGTTTTATCTCCCTTATTTCTCACATCAATAAAGTAAAAAATTAGTATAATTATAAGAACTGTTGGAAGCCAGATATACCAAATGTGTTGAAAGAACCAGAAAAAATCTATTCCTCGTAAGAACCCTAAAAATAGGGGTGGATCACCAATGGGGGTTAAAGCACCGCCAATATTACTTACAATAAATATAAAGAACACAACCAAATAAGGCTTCATTCTATCTTGATTTATTTTAATAAATGGCCGTATCAGTAGCATTGACGCACCAGTGGTTCCAATAAAATTTGCAATTACCGCACCAAATAAGAGAATTGCAACATTAAGAAGTGGAGTTGCTTTCTTATCCACCTTAATCATAATTCCACCAGATGCAAAAAACAACGATGCAAGAAGTGCAATAAACGAGAAATACTCAGCAGCAGTATGGAGAATGCTGTGTGTGTCGTGTAATATAAGCCAATAGTATATTGCTGTTATTGTACCAAGCACGATAGAAATTTTAGGATAATGGTGTTCCCAAAAATGATGATAAAAAATTGGACCCGTTGCAATCATTAGCAACAATACAACAAAAGGTATAACCATTAAAACATTTGGTAACTGATGCTCCTCAGTTTCAATTTTACTATCCTTACTACTCTGTTTAGCTGTTTCTCCATGTTGAGTAACTTGTTTGACTTCTTCTGTTTTGGTTTCATTATGTTGAACTTCCTGTGCACTAACTTGATTAGCAGCCGAAAGCATTAGTAACAACGAAAACAGAAATATTAAAATTCGTTTATTCATTTATTATTTTCCTTCAGATGTAATAGAACTCATATTTAACTAAAAAGATTATTTCATTCATAATTATATTTAAGGTGTGTTTCTATAAATCATACGCGGAAATGGAATTGTTTCACGTAAATGGTCAATTCCACAAATCCATGTAACTGTTCGTTCAAGCCCAAGCCCAAAGCCAGAGTGAGGAACAGAGCCATACTTTCGTAAATCGAGATACCACTTAAAGAAATCAACAGGCAACTTGTGTTCATTAATTCTACCAAGCAATTTATTGTAGTCATCTTCCCTTTGGCTACCACCAATTATTTCGCCATATCCTTCTGGTGCAAGAACATCAACGCAAAGAGCTAACTTTTCATTCTCTGGATCACGCTTCATATAAAATGCTTTTGATTCGGCTGGATAACGATGCACCATTACTGGCTTATCGTATTTACTAGAAATAATAGTTTCATCAGCTGCACCAAGATCTTTGCCCCACTCAACATCGTGTCCTTCTTCTTTAAGCATTTCTATTGCATCGCTGTATGAAAGTCTTGGAAATGGTCTCTCAATTTTTTCTAACTTTGAAATATCTCGTTCCAAAATTTCTAATTCAGCTTTGTTATCTTTAAGCACAGACTTTACAATATACTCCAGCATTTCTTCTGCCAAATCCATATCATCATCTAAATTGTAAAATGCCATCTCTGGTTCAACCATCCAGAACTCGGTTAAATGTCGGCGAGTTTTAGATTTTTCTGCTCGGAAAGTTGGACCAAATGTGTAAACTTTTCCAAGAGCCATTGCACCAGCCTCTGCATATAGCTGTCCTGACTGGGTAAGATACGCTTTGCCTAAATCGAAATATTCCATTTCAAATAGTGTTGATGTTCCTTCACTTGCATTAGGCGTGATGATTGGAGGATCGAACAAAGTAAAATCTCTGCTATCAAAAAAGTCGCGTATAGATTTTGCAATTCTATGTCGAATTTTCATAATTGCAACTTGACGTTTTGAACGCAACCACAAATGGCGGTTATCAATTAAAAATTCGATGCCGTGATCTTTTGGGGTAATTGGATAATCTTCCGATTCTCCTATTAACTTAACATCAGTAGCATCAAGTTCAAAACCTCCTACTTGGCGTGTATCTTCTTTTATAATTCCAGTAACTTCAAAAGCTGTTTCCTGACTAACATTATCTGCCAATGCAAAAACTTCATCCGTTACGTTACCTACAAACACAACACATTGTAAGTATCCTGTTCCATCACGTAAAATTAAAAATTTAACTTTTTTGCTAGCCCTTTTGTTGTAGAGCCACCCCTTGAGCGTAACCTCTTTGCCTACGTGTTTCGATAGATCTTTAATATAAATTTCTGGTTTCATAATTCTTAGTCATTTTTATTAGAAAATAAGTAATTGGTAAATATAAAGAATGAGTTTTGTAATTACAAAACTAAGATATGTTTTGAGTGAAATTTTTTAGAATTTGTAACCCTTGTTTGCCAGATTTTTCTGGCAAAAATTGCACACCATAAAAATTATCTTTTTGGATTGCAGCAGAATACTGACTATCACCAGTAGTTATAGCAATGGTATAATCAGAAATATTGGTGTGATAGTTATTAGCGAAATAAAACTGTGATTTATTTTTGATATTAGAAAACAACATATTCTCTTTTGTAATTACTACTTCTTTCATTCCAGGTATTTGAATATTTACTTCTTCCAATGTATCATTGATGATATCTGATTCTACAAGACCGAGGCACGATATTCCATCATTGGATTTATTGCAAAGTAAATCCATCCCAAGAGAAATTCCGAGAGTAGGTTTTTTGAGAAAACGGAGTAAACTAAAGAGGTTAAAGAGATGAATACGCTTTACAGCCTTTGATAGATTGGAGGCATCACTAATAATAATTTTATTGCATTGAATTATATCTTTTTCATTTCGTGTTTTTACAAAAGGGATATTAAGTTCAGTAAGGGCTTGGGTTAGCTCACTAGTGTTGTTTATGCCGTAGTCAATAATTCCAATCATATAAAAAAAATAATAGTTTAAATAATTTACTTTCTCTTTTCAACAGCTTTAAGTGTATCTAAGTATTCTTCAGCTAAACTAAAAAACTCTTTCCAAGTCTCTTCATCGTATCTATAATTTTCTAGTTCTTTTAAGTATTTACTTTCGGATATATTGTGGAATTTATAGAGACTATCAGTTGCAATCTTCATCGAATCTGCATCAACTTTGTAGGTCTCTTCGGCAATTAATATATCAACATATAAGTGTGCAATCTCTTTTGGCGAGACTTTCTCTGTAAAACTACAGCTTATTAATAATAGTAGGAAACTAAATATTATCTGTTTCATTGGTTCAATTACCACGTCATTACGAGGAGTTGGTTTTTAACGACGAAGTAATCTGTTGCAGATTGCTTCATCCCACAAAACGGGATTCGCAATGACAAAATTGTTATAAAATAATGTTACTTTTTCTTACTTGCTTCAAAAAGTATTCGTTTCTCTTCGGCAGTTAAGTTTTGATATCCTGAAGCACTAATTTTATCAAGAATTGCATCTACTTCGGAGGGAGTGGGAGTTGGCGGTTTTTTAACATCATTAATATCATAAAACTCAGCATCTTGAACATTCTTTTTTCCAAAAATATTTCCACTTGGCTTCCTAAAACCCTTGCTACTACTACTTGAAGTGAAACTTGACGCACTATCTTTCACTTTGTTAAAGAGTGCATCTATATTATAATTATTTTTTTTGTCGAGCATAATAAATACAAATCCAGTTAAAGCCCCACCAATATGGGCAAGATGTGCAACCAAACTCATATCGCCAACGGACATAAATTCAATTAGAACTAAAAAGGCAATTAAGTATTTAGCTTTTACTGGAAAAAGAAAATAAACATATATTTGTCGGTCAGGAAAGAAGAGTGCAAATGCAATCATTACTCCGTAAACAGCACCAGATGCTCCAATAGTAAAGGCTAAATGATTTGATAGGGCTGGACCAATAAGTAATTGAACCGCTGCTGCACCAACTCCGGAAAGAAGATAGAAGACTAAAAATTTCTTTGAACCCATAATATTTTCAATTTCGTTTCCGAACATCCAAAGCATAAACATATTAAAGAAAATATGAGAAAAGCCTCCGTGCATAAATTGATAAGTAATTGGTTGCCAAATTTGAAAATTATATGCTTGTCCAGCAGGGTCAACACCAGTAAGTGGATTAAGAGCAAAGTATCTATTTAGAAAATACCACCCAGGGTAACTTCCAAAATTAATACTTTCAAGAAGTGACTGAAGTAAAAAGACACCAATATTAATTATTATTAACTGCTTAATAATTGGAGGCAACATGCCAAAGCCTCCAAAACCAGCGGGTCTGTAACTATTATTTGAATTATATCTCATTTGTAATCCTTTGTAAAATCAATTTGCTAAATTACTCTTTTCCATATTTAATTTAAAGTGCTATCAATAAAAGGCTTTGCATACCCCCAACCCTGAACTTGCGATGCACTGAACTTGTTGAAGTGTTTCAGCATCTATTAGTGCAAATTCATGCTACAAACAAAGATTCTGAAATAAATTCAGAATGACTTTTGGGGTTATGCAATAGGCAAAAAAGCGACTAAGCATCTAGCTCAATTGTCTGGTCGTTATGTTCAACTTGTGATAAAAACTGCACGTTTGGATTTTTTTCTTGTGCACGACTTAGAGCAAACGAAGATTCTGCAATAAAAACAAGTTCGTCAGTTTTATCAACATAAAGAGAGTTTGAACGGAGTCTCTTTAATTCATCAATATCCTCTGCCACTTTGTAGCGTAACCAAAATGCTTTAAAAGCGTTCATGTATGTAAAATCGGCAGTTGCGCCAAACTCTTGAAGAAGCCTGTATTTAATTACGTCAAATTGTAATTCACCAACTACACCAATAACTTTTCTATTTGTATCCGTTTGAATAAATAATTGTGCAAGCCCCTCATCAGTAAGCTGGCGTAGGCCTTTTTCGAGTTGCTTGGATTTGAATGGGTCCTTGTTAACAACAACTCTAAATATCTCTGGAGAAAATCTGGGGATACCTTTGAACATAAAATTTTCGCCTTCTGTTAAAGTATCTCCAATTTTAAATGTGTCGGAATCGTAAAGCCCAATAACATCGCCAGGATATGCAGATTCAACAAGTGTTTTACTCTGTGCTAAAAATGATGCGGGATTTGGAAACTTCATATTTCTATCTAATCTAACGTGATGATAATATGTATTTCGTTCAAACTTACCAGAACAAATTCTTACAAATGCCATTCTATCGCGGTGTTTTGGGTCGATGTTGGCGTGTATTTTAAAAATAAATCCACTAAATTTATCATCTGTTGGTTTTACAATTCCTTTTGTAGTTTCACGCGAAACTGGATTTGGAGCAATATCTACAAAGGTATCTAACAATTCTCTAATTCCAAAATTGTTTAATGCACTTCCAAAAAAGACTGGGGCTAAATCCCCTGCCAAATAATCCTCGCGGTTAAATTCATCGTAAACACCTTCCACTAAGTCAACATCATCTTTTAGCTTTGTGGCATCATCTCCAAATGTTTTAACAAGTTCAGGGTCGTCAATACTATTAAACGATTTTACATCATCCTCAATGTATTGTTTATTTGCCTTGTAAAACGAAAATGAGTTATGAACCATATTGTAAACGCCTCTGAAACTAATTCCAATTCCAAAAGGAAAAGTTAGTGGACGCACTTTTATAGAGAGTTTTTCTTCAATTTCATCCAACAATTCAATTGGGTCGCGTCCTTCTCTATCCAATTTATTTATTAAAACAATTACTGGAGTTTTTCGCATTCGACAAACATTCATAAGTTTTTCTGTTTGCTCTTCCACCCCTTTAACACAGTCTATAACTAATATTACACTATCAACCGCAGTTAGAGTGCGGTAAGTATCCTCGGCAAAATCTTTATGCCCAGGTGTATCGAGCAAATTAATTTTATACCCTTTATAATCGAATGATAGCACAGATGATGCAACAGAAATTCCACGTTGCTTTTCAATTTCAAGAAAATCGGAAGCAGCTGTTTTTTTAATTTTATTAGATTTAACTGCACCAGCTATTTGAATTGCCCCACTAAATAAAAGGAGTTTTTCAGTTAATGTTGTTTTGCCTGCATCGGGATGACTTATAATTGCAAAGGTTTTTCTTTTTTCAATCTCTTTAATGTTACTCATATAATCTTAGCTCATTCATAAATTTCATTATTAAAATCATCAAATTATAATATGTTATGTTTAATAATTTTGGCTTGCAAATATACAGAATCTTAATCATTTTTTTAGGATATAAAAAAGGCTGTCAGTTACGACAGCCTTTTTATTATCTAAGCATTTTCTGTAGCTTTCTTTAATTCAATTGAGTGTTTGTAGAATTCTTCCAAGGTTAGTTCTTTTAGGAATATCATCCCTTTTGCGGCTCTTACTCGTTTGGAATCATGTTCCAAAAAGTATTCTTTGCCCAGTGATGAACGGACTATCTTGTATTGGTCAACTTGTATTCGTTGCCCCAACCTATGGAACGGTCCATCGTACTCCCAACTAGGAAAACTTGCATTACTTTGCGAGCCAAAGCTCTTCATAAATGTATTTTCTGCTATTGCAAACGAGCCTAAGCTTACTGGCAAATAAATATTTGCCTCGGCTGGATGAAAACGGAACCATACATTTCTGTATCCCCAAACCTTAATGTTTGAATTTCCAGTCTCTTTTTCATACAACTTAAGTGCCTCGGATACGGCTTGCAATACTTTGTAATGTGTATCTGGTCCACTTCCTTCGGGGTCTAAAGCTACTGTAACTATTGTTGGTTTAACTTTTTTAAGTAAGTTCAAGACTGGAACTACGTCCCGTCCCATTTCTGGATTTTCTGTAAATATATCTCCTTGATAAAAGCCTAAACGTAAATGTGAAATATCCTCAACCGAAAAACCGTAATAAGCCCAAAGTATTTCTACTTCCCACTCACGCATCATTCCTTTCAATTTCTGAACATGTTGGATATCTTTTTTACCCGGATATTGTGTTTGGAAATAATTTATTAATTCTTCCACTCTATCTCGTAGGTAAACTGGATTGTCTTCCTCATAGATATCAATCATATTTCGCATTAGTCTTCGAGATACCGCTTCCTTACGCAAAGTAATTGAGTGTGCAGCAATTCCATCAAGATAACAAGCTACATCTCTATTTTTTCCTTCTATAAATGCTGGGTCAAAATAACCAGACTTAAATCTTTTACTAAAAGTTTTACACTTTAAATTTTCTAATAAATTTTCTAACAGCTCTAGCATATAATGATTTGTTACAGCAGTAAACCCACTTGTTAAATATGTAAAGTGATGATTGTTATTTGGTGAACGAACCAAGTGATTTACATAAGGTAAATACCCCAACATAATATCATCGTGATGTGGTGCAGTATGAAGTATAGTTTCGTTCTCTACAACTTCCAAGCCTTTTTCAAATCGTTCCAATAAGCTTTTGCGTATTGTTTCGCCTAATTCTTTTGGAGTTTTTTTAGTTTTCTTCAGAATTAAACTAGCAATCTTATCCGATTGATAATCCTCTTTTGTTAACTCGTCAAGTGATTTTTGTTTTTCAACAACTAAGTTAAAAACCCCTCGCTCAATTGTTGCTGCACTTAATGGATTTTCTTCCAACATATCGGTGTAACGTCTTTCAATTAAGCGTAATGCAGCACCGTTGGTTAAGTAGAAGCGTCCGTATTCTAATTTTTGTAAAACTGTGGCTGGATATTTATTATTTGCCGATGTTTGAATTGAATCTCTTACAATATTAGATTTTGCTTCGCCAGCTGCAATAATAATTGCAACAGCATCTTTGTTATATGTTATAGTATCTAAGCCAATTGTAATTACTAAACGGTTTTTTGCAATTTCAATTCCGCCCAAATCACTAGAAGCTGCTGCTTGAGTTTCGTAATTAGTTTCAATTAATCTTGTAGTTGAAAAGTGGTCGCTACCTTGAACATTAAAACCAATATGTCCATCGGGACCAATGCCACCAAGAAAAAAGCCAATGCCACCTAAGTCCCTAATTTTCTTTTCATAGTTTGTGCAAAACTCGTCAACTAATTCAATAGTTCGTTTTTGCAAACGTTCCAATCTATTGCTTGCCCAGCGGGTGCGTAGGGATAAATCAACTTTATTTGTCGGAAATATTTCCTCAAGTGGTAATCCTTCGGCAGTTTCTATTTCATTGATGTTCATCATTAAAGCTTTCTTTTTATCAAAGCCAAGATTCTTAAAATAATATTTATTTATGTAATAGAAAAAACTATTATGCTGAGCAGAATTTATTGGATAAAACTCATCTATTTGAACAAATGTTACTCCACTTAGGGATGGCTTCTTTGTTCCATCAATACCAACATCTTTTAATAAGTCTTGAACATATTTTGTTTTCCACTCGTTAATTACACGAGAAACCCATTTAATAAAATGCTCTGGTGTTTTTCCAGTTGGGAGTGATACTACTCCATTAGGATTTTTTTGCAACCACTCTACAAAACGTAAAGCAGTTAACTTGCCCAACTCTGGAAAGTTATCTACTTGAATTATTGGTATTTTTTCTGTTGGCTTATATTGAAGTTTTTTATTTGATTTAGTTAAATAAAATTGTTCAACACTTGAAGAAAACGGCTCTTGCTTAGCCTTAGAATTCTTTTTCTTTTCCATTTCGGTTCCTATTATAATTTTTTACATCTGCAAATTTACAAAAAAATATTAATGGTTATTAGTTATAATTCTAAGAGCCTAATATTTATCTTTATAAAAAAATGTAACTTTGAATAGTAAATAAATACTACATTATCAAAAGAAGAGAAATGACTAAAATGAAATTTAAAATATATTTTTATCTGTTACTAGTTGGCTTAACTATTATTCCAACATCAATTTTTGCTCAAAGATTTGAAGCTACACCATACTACGGATTTATGTTTGCTGGAAAAGTAGATTTAATAAAGGCACAAATGAATATAAAAGATAATCCAAATTATGGAATAATTCTTGATTTTGAACTTGACAGAAGAAACGGATTAAACTTAGAATTATCTTACGATAGATTGGATACGAGAACAACAATAAAAGAATATGGTGTCTATGCAAATGAGAAAGAACTCTTTGATATGTTTATTGAGTATTACCAATTAGGTGCTATGTATAATAAGCCCCTATCAAAAAAGACAAATGCTTTTGGATTTTTCACTGGTGGTGTAGCTCGTTTTTCGCCAATAACTCCAGAATATGGTGATGACTACCGATTTGCAATAACTATGGGTGGTGGTATAAAATACTTTTTCACAAAATCAGTAGGAATTCGTGTGCAGGGTCGCCTTAAAATGCCAATATATTTTTATGGGGGTGGAATGTATATCGGTTCGGGTGGTAGCGGTTTTTACATGGGAAGTGGTACCGTTTTACTTCAAATGGATTTAATTGCTGGCTTAACAATAAGGCTGGGCGAATAATTTTCCAAAAAAATTAAGATGGAATGATAGAAATATTTTCATCATTCCATCTTTTAATTTATCACCATTTTTATCCTTTAAATCTAAATCCTTTAATAGGCTCTCTCAAGGTTAACACTGGGCATGGTGCTTTTCTAACAACTTTTTCCGATGTACTTCCAAATAGCAAATGTTCAACTCCTGTATGCCCATGAGTTGAAATAATAATCAAGTCAATATCAAATTCTGTAGCTATTTCAATTATTTCAATAAAAGGCTTTCCTGTTTTTACAATTGTTTTATAATTTAATGCACTCCCAATTTCCTTCTTAGCAAGCATTTCTAACTCATTCTTAGATTTTTTATCTAAGTCAACTTCTGCTTGAGGAATTACCATTTGTCCCATACTTAAATCTGCTGGATATACAAGAGGTTCAATTACATAAACCAAAATAATTTCTGCATCAAATTGTTTTGCAAATTCTATTGTGTATTGAAGTGCCTTTTTGGAATAATCTGAGAAATCGATTGGAACTAATATTTTTTTTATTTTCTCCATTGTGTCTCCTATTATGTTGGATAAGTTTATAGTTAATCAAAAATTCCAGATTCTGCTATTCGCCAAATTTTTTGACAAGCGAATTGATTTTCGTACAACGCACGCCCAATAATAACGGAGTCAATTCCACTTTTTGTTAAATCATTTAGCTCAAAGAGTTCTTCCCTATTTGTAACTCCGCCAGAGTGCGTAACTTTTAAATTTGTATTTTCAGCAATCATTTTAGATAACTTAATATTTGCACCTTCAAGCATTCCGTTTTTAGAAACATCTGTTACTATTACTCGTTTAACGCCAGAATTTTCAAGTTGTTTTGCATATTCCAACGGAGGCAAATCTATAAGTTCTGTTCTTCCACGGATAACAATTTTATTGGCAATAATATCAATTGCGGCAGATAGACGCGAGCTACCAAACTTATTAATAATTTTTTCAAACTCCGTTGGTTTTGTATATGCAAGCGAACCAATTACAAGACGGGTAATACCTAAATCCATTGCCATAGCGGCTTCATCATACGAGCTAATTCCTCCACCAAACTCTACTGGAATTACTACCGATTCGCATATTTCTCTAACAATTTTATAATTTTTTTTGGAGTGTAATTGAGAGTGGTCAAAATCGACAACGTGTAAAAATTTTGCATTTTCGGTTCGCCAAATCATTGCCATTTCAACTGGGTCATTCCCATAATCATTACAACTTAATTCGGGAATACCCTGAACAACACGGACGGTCTTGCCATCCTTAATATCAATAGATGGTATTACTAATAGATTGGACATCAAGAAAACTCATTTTTATTATATATTAACTTAAAAGAATATTTGGATAAAAAAAAGAAAATTAAATCTATATGGATTAAAATTTACGGCTCAAGTTTAAAAACAGTAAGCAATAATTATTAAGACCTAATAACATCCAAATTTCAAATCTTAAATTCAGAATGACTTTTGGGGTTATGCAAAGTCTTCTTCTTTGCACTAACAACTTACTACTCAACAAGATATAGTTGAGCCAAAGCAATAGGCATTGTTAAAAAGTATAATCGAAACCTACTTGAAAAATATTTGTTAAATTTACATCATATATTTCAAATATTGGATCATCAATTAAGTCTGCACCATGATAGATTTTATAATCTTTAAGTGGATGATAATAACTTAGTAGAAAACCTAAATTATCACTTATGTGATACCCAACGGAAAAATTAATAAGAGTTGCTGTATTACCAGTAATCTCTACGTAATGACTTAATCCGTGTGCATCAGCCATATTATTATGATAGTTTATACCACTTATCACATAAAATTTTGAATTTTCAAAATAATATCTAAGGAAAAATCCATATTCAATTCCTGTATAATATTCGCCTCCGAGAATAATACCTGGTCTAAATTCAAAAGAGAAATTATCAGTAAAATATGCTCTTCCACTAAGAAACAGACTTAATGGACGTGTGTCAATATTTGTTTCATCATTTTTATCAATATTTAAATATTTCATATTGCTATTAATCATGCTAACTTCAATTAAAAAGCCAAATTCCACACTTTTGCTTTGGGTCTCATTATTTTGTGCGTAAACGGTTGAAAACAAAAAACAAATACAAACAAAAAAAACTTTGGTTAATTGTCGAGTAGACATAATATGACTCCTTAATTTAATTTTTATAATTAAAGTGAGGAGTTTCAATGCCCCTCACAGAACCGTACTTGTAGATTTCCCACATACGGCTCT
>CAMZLW010000100.1 GCA_947311785.1 uncultured Ignavibacteriales bacterium
ATTAAATGGAAAAATTCAAGAAGTGAAATCTGTTGGTAGAGGTTATAGAACTTTTAAGAATTTTAGAAGTGCCATACTATTTTTCCATGGGAACTTAGACCTTTACCCACAACAATAAGGGTAGAACCAGAAAATTCAACATACAGACGGAGAAATAACGGAATGGATAGTTTGGTTTCTTAACTGTTTATATAGTGCTTTGAAAAATACGGAACAAACTATACAGAAAGTCCTTTATAGAGCTAATTTTTGGGATAAACAAAAAAACACGGAATTAAACAGTCGCCAACGATTAATGTTAAACAAACTTCTTGATGGTTTTGAAGGAAAATTAAAGACTTCAAAATGGGCGAAAATCACAAAATGTTCACAAGATACAGCTTTACGAGACATTAAAGACTTAATTGAAAAAGGAATATTAAAACAAGAAAAATCAGGAGGAAGAAGCACTAATTATGAATTAGATGATTTATAAACACTGGCTCTAACAATGTATATAAATTATGTGGTATGTAGTTGCTATACAGACAGTTTGCATTTTGAGTGGAATTTACATTCACTTGAAAAAAATTATTTCAACAAGTGGCACGCCTTATATACTGACCGTTGGGAGAATCCTAAAACACATAATCAGAAGAGATGCAATACTTCAACATTTCAGCAAGTCAATGCACCGCAAATTCACTTAGAGAGCCTCAGTGTAGCACAGCACACCGTAAATTCAGCATAACAGAACACTAAGACTATTTTTAATTGTATTTAAAATAACGAGTGATGTATTAGTTAGAACTTAATCGCAATGATTAACAATTCTATATTCTAAAAATTTAGAAAAAATATCCAAGAGAAAAATAAACTGTTGGTTCGCCACGAACAATAATTTTTTCAATATCATCAATTATAAAACTTCTGCCAATGCCTACATCTACAGGCCCAAGTGGAGTATCCCACGAAATCATAATACCCGCAGCATGTTTAAAGTTTTTAACTTTCATCTCCTCTTCCCTCTCCCATATAGAACCAATGTTATAAAGCCCCGAAACGTAAGTATCAAACCAAAGTTTAAACGGTAATTTGTATCTGTAAGTAAGAGAACCAATTATAATTTGCCGACCTCTATATTCGTATTCTCTATAGCCCCAAAAGGAGAACTCTCCACCAAAAGAAAATTGCTGACTAAGCGGAAGTGTTTCATCGGCAAAGCCAATTTCAAAACGTGGAATAAATGTATGCGAATTATTAATTGTAAAATATCCACGATACTCAAGTGCATATTTCAAATAACTTTCATCGGCACCTAAAAACTTTTGGGATGTTTCGTAATAAGTATTGAACAAAGTTCCAGAAGTTGGAAAGGGATATTTATCTTGCGTATCTATTTTCATACTAAATCGAAACGCTGCTATATCAATATTATATGGGTCAATGGTTTCGCCATCAATATTTATTATTTTATTATTCTCATATCTAAACTCGGCAATCAAGTTTCCGAACTTACCCGTTTGCGTTCCAAGACCAGCTGAAATTCCTAAAAAGGATTGTCGATACTCTCCTATTTGCGAACGAGAAAATTCACTAAGGCTTTTTACTTTATCATCGGTATATGTATAAATATCCCTACTGTCGTAATAAGCTTTTATTTTATATGTTAAATAAGTATTAAAAATTCTATTAGCTTTATGCTCAACTAAAAATAGTTGATTTCTTAATCCACCAAAAAATTGCACACCTAATTCTGTTCCACTTCCAAAAAGATTTTCATTTCGGATATCAATAGAGGGTTGTAAAAATCTTTCGTTATCTATCTTCATCCCTAAGCGAATAATACCTGTTAATTTATCTTCAACTGTAATTTTAAGAATATTTTTATCCTCTTTCTTTACAATGTTAATATCAACCGATTTAAATAGCCCAGTGGTTCTAAGGTTTTCGAGACTTTTAGATAATTTTTTGGATGTTAAAAAATCCCCCTCATTAATTTCAAGTTCTCGCAAAATTAAAGCGGTTCTGCTTCTTTCATTTCCAACAACAACAATAGAATTAACAACTCCCTCGTCAATAGTAATTGTTAGTTTATTTGTAATTTCATCAAATTCTATATTTTCAATTTCTGCAAAAGGGGAACCTATTTTTCTGTAGTAGGCTTGTATGCTAATTAAATACTTAATAAGATTTCTTTCGCAATGAAAATTGTTTATCAATGGATTTAATATTTTTAGAATTTTGCTTTCATTACTCTTGCTTGCTCCAACTATTTTTATACTACTTAAAATTGGCTTTAGCAATGAAGTTACTTTAAGTTTTGTACTACTACTATCAATAATTATTTCTGCTGAAATATCTAAAAATTTTCCTGTTGCATACTCTTTTGATATTGCAATTAATATTTCTCCGTTGCTAATGGTATCACAGTTGTTAAAAGAATTAATAATTCGGTTTTCTATTTTAGATGTAGAAGTAAATGGAGTTAAATTTGAAAAATAGATTAAAGAATCACAACTATTTTTCAACTGGTAATCAAATATATTTTGTTTAATTGTATCAATCTTTTCAATAGTAAAACTATAGCCTAAGTGAATTAAACTATCTAGCGAAGAAAAATCATCGTTTTTTCTATCACCAAGTTCTGGAGCAATAATAATATTTGCAAACTTCAAATCTTGCTCTGTTACCAAGTTCATAGGAATTGAAACTATTTGGTCGGCAATTTTTAACGGTGTATCTAAATCATCACGTTTTCGTAATTGACTTGCAGCATCAACAGCAATAATGTAATCACTTCCAAGATTATAAGCCGCTTTTGTTGGAACGTTTGCAACTAATCCGCCATCAACCAAAAGCATCGAATCAACCTCAACTGGTTCTAACAAAAAAGTTACACTTGAACTTGCCCGTAGTGCTTGGCTTAGCGAACCATTTTTTAGAATAACCATTTTCCCAGTAGTTAAATCGGTGCTTACAGCTCTAAATTTATATTTAAGTTTATCAAAATTTCCGTAAGGATGTATTGGGGCGTTTATTGTGTAGTAGTTAAGAAAATTTTGAAAACGCTGACCAGAGTTAAACGAAGTTGGCAGAACAGGATTTAATCCATCCAGGTCAAGGGAAAGAAGTGCAACATCTTCTGTAATTTTTTGGTCTAAATATAATTCATTTCGTTGCGTCTCTTTTGCAGTGTAGAAATCATTCCAATCAATTGAAGTAATAATTGAATCTAATTCTTCTACTGAATATCCAGAAGCATAAAGCCCTCCTATAATGCTACCCATACTTGTGCCAACAATATATTCAAGAGGTATTTTTTCTTCTTCCAGAGCCTTTAACACGCCAAGTGCAATTATAGAACGCGAGCCACCACCACTTAATGCTACAGAAATTTTAGGCAAGCATGCTGGAACTTTTGTTGTGAGATTAAATGGAAGATTTTTTGTTATATATTTTGGAGTTAACTTAACAGTATCCTTTTGGGCAAAGGAATTTATTGAAAGTAGAGTTAAAAGTATTACCGCTATTTTAATTGTTTTAATCATCTGCTATAATTGTATTTTTTGGTCAGATGGTGCTAGCATAAAAAATATACTTACTAATTTTTCATATTATGCTCGGTTCACGGTAGTAGAAATAGAGAAAAGCAATAATTATTTAACTATTAGCTTTTCCCATTTAAATTTATTTTCTCTTTTTTGAAATCTGTTTTTGTGTCTTTTGTTTCTCTTCGGCAGCAGCCATCATTTTTGCCATAAAGCCAGGCTTCTGATTTTTTTTATCAATTGGCACCAACTCTACTTGACCTTGTTTTTTATTGATAAAATATTGTTGACTAATAGAGAGTATGTTGAACATCATATAATATAAATTTAAGCCAGATGAAAAGTTCATAAACATAAATGTCATCATAATTGGCATCATATAAACCATTGCTTTTTGGCTTGGGTCCTTCATTGTCATTTTTTGTTGAAAGAACATTGTTATACCAAGTAATGGAGCTAGAATTGTAATTTGATCGATATTTGCAATTGGAATTGTAAATGGTAAAGCAAACACATAATCGGGAGCAGCTAAATCTTTAATCCACAAAAATGATTCGTGTCTAATTTCAATTGCAACACGGAAAAATGCAAAGAGTGCAAACAGAATTGGCATTTGCAACAGCATTGGCAAACAGCCACCAGCAGGATTTATTCCATAGGTTGAGTAAAGTTTCATGGTTTCTTTTTGAACTTTTTGTTGGTCGCCTTTATATTTTTCTTTTAACTCAGCAATTTTAGGTTGAAGCTGCGACATTCTGCCCATACTCTTAAAACTCTGTTTTGTAAGAGGTGAGAGTGCCAACTTAATTAAAATTGAAAAAAGAATAATTACAATTCCATAATTAGGAATTATGCTATGTAAGAAACTAAATAGAGGTTGTAGTAAATATTCTGAAATTGGACGAGTAATAAATTTCATTCCAAAAAAACTACCAAAATCATAAATTGCATCATAGCCTGCGTTGTACGAAAGAAGTGTGTCGTACTGTACTGGTCCGAGATATAAAAAGAAACTATCTTTTTGATAATTAGATTTCGTAAAAGGGACTTTTAACCCAACCGAATAATACTCACGAGTTCCTAAATCTGGAATTTTTATAAAATCCCCATTTATTGTAGCACCACCTTCCGATTGTGGAACCTCGGGTGCAAGAAGCATTGTGAAGTATTTACTTTTAATATTAACCCAATCTATTTTACCATTTACATCTCTTTCAATTGGCTCCCCTTCAGTATCAGCATTTTCAATAAAATGCTCGCCACCAGAGTAGAAAGAAGCATTTGCATAGTTGGCTTCATCAACAGAGTTAAGTTCCAAGAAGTTCAATCCACTTGCCCACACTACGTCATATTGCCTATCGTCAATAATTGTGTTCATGTTTACAAGCTCTACATTAAACTTAGAACGATAATTGTTTCCGAAAAAAGTAAAGTTTTTATGAATTACAGTTTCGTCATCAACATTATATGAATATGAAATCTGCAAAGAATCAGAACCCGTTAATTTATAATAGTAATTATCAGCAGATGTTGTAAAATCTATATTAGCAGTTGATGTTTTCCCTTCTTTTGTATAAAAGACTATATCTAAATCGCCACCATTTGTTTGGTTAACTAACTGAACATGGCGGTTATAAAAATCACTTTCATCATACTTATCGTAATACCAAGTTTCGTATTCCTTTAGATAACACTTCCTAATTTTACCACCCTTACTAGTTAACTCAAGTTTTACAAGGTCGGTTTCAATTGTAATTATCTTGGCATTTTCATTGGATGATGCAAACAATTCGCTAGAATTTAATTCGACAGCTTTTGCAGAAGGAATTACTTTTTTAGTCTCTTTTTTTACACTTCGGTTAATCTTTTTGGGTTGCTCTTTTTCTTTTTGAACAAGAGTTGTATCTGCTTGGTTTGCAGTTTGTGGTTGAGGTTCTGGGGAATTTAAGTAGAGCCATGCAACAAGCACTACACCCATTAGTACAAATGCTAAGGTCGATTGTTTATCCATTTATGAAATTCCAGTTTTATCTTTTTCTGTTAAAATTTTATTTTTAATTTTACTAAGTAACTCAATAACATCGTCTTGAATATCATTTAGATTAATATGAGGATTCTTTTTTTTATTAATTGAGTTAGGAGAAATCATTAAAAGAAGTGTCTTTTTGCCAACAACATCAATCAATATTTTTTTATTTAAGCGGTAAGCCTCGCGAAGCAATCGCTTAACCCTATTACGCCAAACAGCATTTCCAGCTTTTTTATGAACTGCTGGCACAATTTTAACTATTCCAGAATCAACTTCCCCAAAACAAAAAATAGCCTTTAATTTCTGGCTATTTGAGTAAATTCTTTTCCCGGAAATAAACAACCGGGAAATTTCATTATTTTTTTTGATTCTCTCACTTTTTGAAAGACCAAAGCGTTTCAAGTTTGAAAATCTCCGCTTTAACTAATATTCGTCACTAACAGTTAGCTTTTTTCTCCCTTTAGCTCTACGTCTTGCAAGAACCGCTCTTCCATTTTTAGTGGACATTCTTTCTCTAAATCCGTGTTTGTTTTTTCTTTTTCTATTGCTTGGCTGAAAAGTTCGTTTCATAATACACCTATTTCGTTATTTCATTTTTAATATAGTTCACAAAATTACTTAATTTTTATAGAAAATACAATTTTTTAACTTCCTAAAAAACAAGGAAGATTCAACCCAAATGTGGTGAAGTGATTTTTCGGTGTTTGAAGCTTATTTGAACAATTTAGTGTAAAGTTTCATAAGGTTATTGATGTTTTTTTTGCTTTAACCCAAATTCAGCATTAGAAAAGCACAAATGCTGAATCGCTCAAGTTGGAGTATGGGATGATAACAATAATCCATTAACCTAAACGGTTATCATC
>CAMZLW010000101.1 GCA_947311785.1 uncultured Ignavibacteriales bacterium
AGTGATGATATTTCTGTGCTGATGGATAAAGACCTATTGTTTGTCATATTACTACCTTTTTTTTGATAGCCAATATAATGATTTATTTACTCTTATGTTAGTGCCATTACTCTTGAGAGGGGAAGATGCTTTAGTATCAGGGGTGTGTAAAAGCATTTAAGAAACGATACTCCTTAAGTCGGCATCATTGGTCTTTTCACTGGGAAAACAAATCTGAAACCGACACGCCCAAACGGATTTTTACTTTTGGGAAGTAAACAGATTATTAAATCTTTTTTATGGTATAGAATTTGCAAGTTCATTACGTTTGGAAACGAAAATAAAAATAATTTGTAAGGATATTAAAATGGCTGAAGAAAATGCAGTAAGTCTCTCCGATTTGCTTGGAGATGTTGCCCAACCTGAAGAAGTAGATAAAATTGAGTTGGTGGCAATTATTGGTGCTGGAGTTATGGGGCAAGGTATTGCACAAGCAATTTCATCCTCTGGGATTGATGTTGTGATGATTGAACAAAAAATTGAAAATGTTAATGAAGCAAAAGGACATTTAACAAGAAACATGGAACACGAAATTGCCAGATGGGCAATGACAAAAAGTGAAATGAAAGTAATAATGAGTCGTATTCAATGGTCGTTAGATATTAACGATGCTAAGGATGCCGATTTTATTATTGAAGCAGTAGGTGAAAATTTTGAAACAAAGCAGAAGATATTTTCTGCTTTAGATAGAGTGGCAAAGCCCGATACAATTCTTGTATCTAATACATCTACTTTAAGTCTTACAAAAATTGCTGAAACCACAAAGAGACCAGAAAAAATTATTGGAATGCACTTTTTGAACCCAGTTCCAAAAGTAAACTTAGTTGAAGTTGTAAAAGCATTGGAGACTTCCGACGATACTGTTGCTCGCACAAAAGCTTTTGCAAATAAAATAGGAAAGCGACCAATAGAAGTTTACGAATATCCTGGATTTGTAACCACACGAGTTATAGTTCCGTATTTAAATGAAGCAATGTATGTTCTATTGGAAGGAATTGCATCCGCAGAAGATATTGAAGTTGCAATGAAACTTGGTTACAATTTGCAAATAGGTCCTTTGGAATTAGCCGATAATATTGGACTTGATGAATTGCTCCACTGGATGCAAGAACTCTGGAATGCACTCGGAGAGCCACGATACCGACCTTGCCCAATTCTACGTCAAAAGGTTAGAGATAAAAAACTTGGTAAAAAAAGCGGCGAAGGATTTTTTAAGTATGATGAAAATGAAAATAAAATAGAAAAATAAGAGAATTATAAAAATCAAAATACAAATAATAAAAAGCAAATAAATATCAATAACCCCAAAGACAAATAGAAAACATAGTGCTTGTCGGTTACAGAAAATAATAATAAAAAAAGTGGTTGCTGTTTATATTTGATATTTAAGTTTTGATTTTTGTGATTTAATAGTAAAATTATTTAATAGAAGGAAGTTTGTAAAGATGAACATATTAGTGCTAAACTCTGGAAGCTCGTCAATAAAATATCAGTTTATAGATACTGATAATCAAGATGCACTTGCCAAAGGACAAATTGAAAGAATAGGAATGAGTAGTGCTGTGCTTACTCATACTCCAAAAGGAAAAGAAAAAATCAAAATTGTTGGCGAAATATTAGACCATACTATTGCAATTGAATATGTGCTTGCAGTTTTGCTATCGCCAAATCATGGAGTTATAAAAGACAAATCTGAAATTGATGCAGTGGGGCATAGAGTTGTTCATGGTGGCGAAGATTTTTCTGGCTCCGTATTAATTACAAACAAAGTAATGGAAGTTCTGAAAGAGAATATTGAACTTGCTCCGTTGCATAATCCTGCAAATATTAAGGGTATAAAAGCTACGCAATCTCACTTGCCAAACACTCCACAAATTGGTGTTTTCGATACAGCGTTTCACGCAAATATGCCTCCACACGCCTATCTGTATGGAATTCCTTACGAACTTTATCGTCGCTACAAAATTAGACGTTACGGCTTTCACGGAACTTCTCACAGATTTGTTACACTAAAAGCCGCAGAAATGTTAGGCAAACCTTATGACGAATTAAAAATTATAACAGCCCATCTTGGAAATGGTGGCTCACTTGCTGCAATTGATAGAGGAGTTTCAATTGATACTTCGATGGGTTTTACTCCGTTGGAAGGATTATTGATGGGAACGCGTAGCGGTGATTTAGACCCTTCAATTGTTACTTACGTTATGGGCAAAGAAGGTTTAGACGTTCGAGAAATGAACGCTCTGTTAAACAAACATAGCGGACTTATTGGTGTTAGTGGCGAAAGCTCGGATATGCGTGAGCTTGAAGAAGCTGTGGCAGAAGGGGATAAAAGAGCTAAAAATGCTTTCGACCTTTTTACTTACAGAATTAAAAAATATGTAGGTTCATACATTGCAGCTATGGGTGGATTAGATGCATTAGTTTTTACTGGTGGAATTGGCGAAAACTCAACAGAAGTTAGAAAAGCTGTTTGTTCCAATATGAAATATCTTGGCTTGGAATTAGACTTAGAAAAAAATAATTCTGCAAAAGAAGATATGGATATTTCAACAGTAAATTCTAAAGCAAAAATATTACGAATTACTACAAATGAAGAATTAGTAATTGCTCTTGATACAGAAGAAATTGTAAAAGGGCATTTGAAATAAAAGTTGTTTTTAAGCAAAAATTCTCTCCCAGTTAAGGTGATACATTTGTATCACCTTTTTTATTTTAAACCTATAAACAATTATAAAAGTTGTTCGATAATAGTTATGAATTAAAAATAGTTTATGGAAATAAAATGAATAAAGTTCAACCTACCGATGTAGAAATTGTTATGAGAGAAGATGATTTTATTGTATCAAAAACTGACCTAAAGGGAATTATTACTTATACCAACCGAACATTTATGGAATTTGCAAAATATGATGAGAGCGAGCTAATAGGTGTTAATCATAACATAATTCGCCATCCCACAATGCCAAGAGTTATTTTTAAATTACTTTGGGATACTGTCAAATCAGGAAATGAAATAAACGCATATGTAAAAAATATCTCAAAAGACGGTTCATTCTATTGGGTTTTGGCAAATATTACTCCAGTTTCAAATAACCAAGGAAAACCAGTTGGATATTATTCAGTAAGAAGAAAGCCAAATAAGGAAACGCTCAAAATTATTGAAAGCTTATATGCAACATTGCTTAAAGAAGAGCAGAAGTATGAAAAACTTAACAAAAAAAATGATGGGATGAAAGCATCAGCACAAATTTTAGAAAACTTATTAAACGAAAAGGGAATGTCTTATGATGAATTTATTCTCTCCATATAGATTTAAAACTATAAAAAGTAATTTAGATTTCCATTTTAGAATATTAGGAGCTCTTTCTGCCCTTTTATTTGGCTTTGGGATGATGTTGCTTATTGAAAACAACATTGATATTTTTAGTTTTCAGCCATTACTAATTGTTATATATATAATTGCAATTTTTCTTTTTATTTCGGCAACTTCTTTCTCAAATAGTCTTTCTAAATATTTTTTATCAAATATAAAAAGAATAGAAAGTATAGTAGTAAGTTTAGCAAATGGGTCTCTTGAAAATAGAGTTGCTATAATAAAAAACAAGGATGAATTTGCTTCATTGTTTTGGAATCTAAATGATATTACAGATCAAGTTGAAGCACTTACAAAAGAGATTGCAACTTCAACGGAGTATAGTTCAAAACATAAGTTCTTCCGAACACCTATGGATATTGGGCTAAGAGGGAAATATAAGGAAACTGCTCAAGCAATTGCAAAAGCACAAAAATTTCAAGAGACACTAATAGTAAATATAAAAGAGGCAGTTTTTGCTAATGCTTCTTCAAGCACAGAAATTTCTGCAAATGCAACCATAATGACTGATGGTGTAAAAAATCAGACATCTTTAACATCGCAAATGACCGATTCGATTGGTATGATAGTTCAATCGCTGGATGAAACTTCAAACAATGCAGAAACAGCATCAAACTTTTCACGCCAAGCTGCAGAGCAGGCAGAGGAAGGGTCAACAAAGCTAAGAAACACTCAAGATAGTATTACACAAATTGTAAGTTCAACAAATACATTAAATAATACAGTCTCTTTGCTTGTTGATAAATCGAATAAAATAAGTAAAGTTGCAAAAGTAATTGATGAAATTGCAAGTCAAACAAATTTACTTGCACTTAATGCAACCATAGAAGCTGCACATGCTGGGGCACACGGAAAGGGATTTGCTGTAGTTGCTAACGAAGTTAAAAGTCTGGCAGAAAAAACAACAGATGCAACTCACGAAATTGAAATAACAATTCAAGAGATACAAAAAGAAGCTATCGAGGCTGAAAGTGCTATGAATGATGTGGGAAATCTTGTTAATATCGGATTAGAAAATACTGAATCTTTGGCTACATCATTAAATGAAATTCTTAATGGAGTGCGAGAAACAAATACTCAAATAACAGTTGTTTCAGATTCAGCTCAAGAAAATAGAACTCGTGCTCACGAAATAAATAGTAATATTCAAAGTATCAATTCCGTTTCAATGGAAACCGAAAATGGTATTTCGCAAATAACAGAAGCTATTGAGGACTTAAATCAAATTGCAGAGCGTTTGCAAAATCTGTTTGAGCAATAGAAACTCTACGTAAGTAAATTTAGTATGTCATTCCCGCATATCCTTTGCGGGAATAACATCAAAAAAAAACATTCCTTTTTAATTCTCACTTTATATGAATTTTAATTATTTATATTTGTTTTATCATTTCTTCTTTTGATGTCTCAAACAAAAGATATAACTAAAAACAAATATTATGATTAAAGAAACCGAAATATCAATCTTCCCAAACAAGTTGGAAGATAGAGCCCTATATAAAAAATTAGTGTCAAAAAAACTAAAAATAAATATTGGCGAAATCACTTCACTCCAAGTTTTGCGGCGTTCAATTGATGCTCGTGGTAAATTCCCACAGTATAACATTAAGGTGAAAGTTTTTATAAACGAATTTGCAACTGAAGAGAAGGTCTCTTTTAGTTTTAAAGATGTAAGTAAAAGTAAAAAAGTAATTATTGTTGGAAGTGGTCCAGCAGGACTTTTTGCAGCACTTAAACTTTTGGAGTTAGGATTAAAGCCCGTTATTATTGAGCGTGGCTCGGATGTGCAGAAACGAAGACACGACTTAAAAGCTATTCAGCAAGATGGAATTGTAAATCCAAATTCCAATTATTGTTTTGGCGAAGGTGGTGCAGGAACTTATAGCGATGGCAAATTATATACCCGTTCAACAAAGCGTGGCAATGTAAAACGAATTTTAAATCTACTTGTAGAACACGGAGCAAAAAAGGAAATACTTATTGATGCCCACCCACATATTGGATCAAATAAATTGCCAAAAGTAATATTAGAAATGCGTGATACAATATTAAAGTATGGTGGTGAAATTTATTTTGATAGCAAGGTTACAGATTTAATTGTTAATAATTCCGAAATAAAAGGTGTAATAGTTAACGAAAGCACCGAGTTTATTGGCGATTCCGTGATTCTTGCAACTGGGCATTCTGCACGGGATATTTACTATTTGCTAAACAAGCACAAAATTAAACTTGAAGCAAAACCATTTGCAATGGGTGTGCGTATTGAACATCCGCAACAATTAATTGATTCAATTCAATATAACTCAAGTAAGCGTAATGAATTTCTTCCAGCAGCAGAGTATAGTTTAGCGTGTCAGGTTGATAATAGGGGAGTTTATTCCTTCTGCATGTGTCCTGGTGGAATTATAATCCCAGCTTCCACAGAGCCTGGAGAGTTAGTGCTTAACGGAATGTCAACATCGCAACGTAATTCGCAATTTGCCAATGCTGGCTTGGTAGTATCGGTAACCGAAGAAGATTGGCAACACCAATTAGAACACGGAATATTTGCTGGATTGGAATTCCAAAAAGAAGTAGAAAAAATCGCTTTTGAAGTTGGTAACGGAAACCAGCAAGCACCTGCCCAACGTATAACCGACTTTGTGAATAACAGAATTTCAAAATCGCTTACCGATACTTCATATATTCCTGGTGTTATAAATAGTCCACTTCACGAATTATTACCAAACGGAATTGTAACCCGATTGCAAAAAAGTTTGCACCAATTTAACAAACGGATGAAAGGCTACTACACAGAGGAAGCTCAAATTCTTGCTGCCGAAACAAGAACAAGTTCGCCAATACGTATTCCAAGAGATAAAGAAACCCTTATGCACATTGGCGTAAATGGATTGTTTCCATCAGGTGAAGGTGCTGGATACGCTGGCGGAATTGTATCTGCTGCAATTGATGGCGAACGTAGTGCCGAAGCTGTTGCGAAATATTTGATGTAAATTTAGAGAGGTTTAAGTGTATCATGTCATTCCCAAATGTTTCTATCGGGAATCTTTTTGATATATAGAAAAGAAATTGGATAAGTTATTTTCTAATTTGACAGCTGAATCTGAAATTCAATATTAACTTTCCACTTCACAATTAGCATTTTGGAATATGAATAAAAACTACACAATCACATCATCGCTTGGCGGAAAAATTTCCATTACTACTTTTGGAAATAAAAATATTTCTAAAGGAAACTGCATAATTCTTGTTCACGGATTTAAAGGTTTCAAAGATTGGGGCTATGCACCATATTTGGGAGAATTATTTGCAGAGAGGGGATATTTTGTAATTACATTTAATTTTTCGCATAACGGAATTGGTAACGATAATTTTAATTTTACAGAACTCGAAAAATTTGCAAACAATACTTTTACTCGTGAAATTACTGAACTTGAGGATGTTGTAAAAGCATATCAAAATAATTTATTTGGCGAAGTAAAAAATCCTAAAATAGGATTAATTGGGCATAGCCGAGGCGGTGCAATAGCTTTGCTAACTGCACCCAAATTAGAAAATGTAAAGGCTGTTGCCACTTGGGGGAGTGTTGCAACTCTTGATAGATATTCAGAACGCCAGAAACAAAATTGGCGTGCGAAAGGATATTTTTCTGTAATGAATATGAGGACAAAGCAAGAAATGCGATTGAACATTTCATTACTCGAAGATTTGGAAGAAAATAAAAATGGGTCATTGAATATTAAAAAAGCAGTTAGCAAATTAAACAAACCACTTTTAATTTGCCATGGAACAGAAGACCTTGCAGTAAAACTTGATGAAGCAAAGCAACTATTTAGTTGGTCAAATAATGAGATGTCGGAATTAAATATAATTGAAAATACTGGACATACATTTGGTTGCCTTCACCCTTTTGAAGGAACAAACGCAAAATTTGAAGAATTGTTAAATAAAACAGATCTCTTTTTTAGAGAAAATAGAACTTATGAAAGAATAAAAAATGGAAATCTGAAATACTCAAATAACGTTAGGAGAGTGATTTGAACCTTAAGTTGACACCATTGCGTTTTAAACGTGGGGATTCCGAACTAAAAACAAACTTTCCCGAACGGATGCCTTTGGCAAGTCCGTGAGTGGCTTTTTAGAGTAGGCTCATATTATGAAATACAAAAATATTTTAATATTACATAATAGTATAAGGCTTTGCTTAACCTAACAAAATGCTTCATGCTGCGTTACACTGAGGTTCTCGAAGTGAAGCTTTCGAAATGAGTTTATAGAAGTGCGATTAGCACAAATTTATGGCATAAACAACTTATTCTTAAATACTTCAAGAAGTTCAGCACATCGTAAATTCAGAATGCCTTTGGGATTTTACAAAGCCTTATACTAAAATTTAGCCCACTACTATAGCGGTTATGCAAAACTTTCCAGTAAAACGCCATTACAATTTTGCCTTGTTCTACCTATAAATATTAAATGGGAATTTTTTTTTTTTTTGTATATTTAAAGTAATTGAAGAAAAAGAAAATAATAATAAAATAAGGTAGAGAGATATTGATATCGCAAGTTGGGCAATTGCTACTTATAAGTTTACTTATTTAGTAGAGGAAAGTCCGAACTCCAAAGAACATAGTGCCGGGTAACTCCCGGGGGTTACAAATGTAAATTTGTAATTACGGAAAGTGCAACAGAAAATATACTTTCTTAAGCAATTAAGATAAAGGTGAAATGGCAGGGTAAGAGCCTACCGCTTTGTTAGTAATAACAAGGGTCCGTTATGGAGTTCCATTTTTTGGAATCAGTGCAAACCCCACTTGGAGCAAGATCATGTAAAGGACTTTCTGCTTTGCAGAATAAAGTTGTTCGCTTTAATAGTCCCGGGTAGATCGCTCGATTCTGATAGTAATATCAGAACTAGATAAATAATTGCCATTCCAATTTATTGGAATACAAGATTCGGCTTATAGACTTGCGATATCATTTTCTCTTTATAGTAAAATGACAATTGAAAAACAATGGACATTTAAAGAAGCACCAGATGAACAAACGGTGTTAGCTTTAGCAGATAGTCTGAACATTTCAAATGTTTTAGCAACCATCTTAATTTTAAGAGGCATAACAAATTTTCACGAAGCTAAAATATTTTTCAGACCCGATTTAGATTCTCTTTACGATCCATTTTTAATGGATGGAATGCTTGAAGCCACAGATAGAATAATTGATGCAATTACCTGCAACGAAAAAATTATTGTCTATGGCGATTACGATGTTGATGGAACTGCATCTTCTGCACTTTTATATCTCTTCCTAAAAGAATTAAATGCAAATGTTGAAGTTCATATTCCTAACAGATTAACAGATGGGTACGGACTTTCAAATAATTCCATTGATACCCTTGCCAACAATGGTGCAAAACTTATTGTTACTGTCGATTGTGGCATAACTGCTGTAGAAGAAGTTGCTCACGCAAATTCTCTTGGTGTGGATGTTATAATTAGCGATCACCATAAACCAAAGGAAATTATTCCTGATGCAGTAGCAGTGTTAGACCCTATTAAACCTGGGTGTAATTATCCTTACAAATATTTATCTGGTGCTGGTGTTGCTTTTAAACTTGCTCGTGCAGTTTCCGATAGAGTAGGACGGAAAGAGGGCATCATACAATACCTCGATTTAGTTGCACTTGCTGCCGCTGCCGATATTGTTCCACTAACCGATGAGAACAGAACTCTGGTTCGAAAAGGAATGGAACTGATAAATCATAATCCACGTCCAGGAATTTTAGCATTAATCCATAAAGCAAAAAAAGAGGTTGGAAGTTTAACCGCTGGTCAACTTGTTTTCACAATTGCCCCACGTATAAACGCCGTTGGACGAATGGGCGACGCAAAAAGAGCAGTAGATTTATTTGTTGCCAACGAGCAAACCGAAGCAGATAGAATTGCACAAATTCTTGAAGAAGAAAACTACAAGCGTAGAAAAATTGATGAAATGACTTTTTCGCACGCCGTAACCTTAATTGAAGAAGAAATCGATTTAGAAAATGAAGTTGCAATTGTAATTCACGTGGACGAATGGCACGCAGGTGTTATAGGAATTGTTGCTTCGCGTGTTGTAGAAAAATATCATCGTCCAGCACTAATGCTATCTACAATAGATGGTGTTGCCAAAGGCTCTGCTCGTAGTATCTCGGGTTTTAATATTTATGAAGCACTTCAGCAATGCGACGATTTACTTATTCAGTTTGGCGGACACGAAGCGGCTGCTGGTGTTGCAATTGAAATTGAGAAAATTCCAGAATTTAGAATACGCTTCAATAAAATTTTAAAAGAAAAAATGGCAGAAAAAGGTATTATTCCAAAAATAAAAATTGATACAAAAATTTCTCTTGCCGAAATAACCCCGAAGTTTATTAGAATTTTAGATCAGTTTGCACCATTTGGTCCTGGCAATATGCGCCCTGTATTTGTAGCAGAAGATGTAGAACTTGCAAATTACCCACGCATAGTTGGCAAAAACCATCTGCTTACCACACTTAAACAAAATGATGGTGATAAAGTGTTTGATGCAATTGGATTTAATTTAGGTTACTTTGCCGAAAAAATTGCTAAAGATAGAGATTTAATTGATATTGTTTTTACAATTGAAAAAATTTCTCGCAATGGGGTTACATACCCCCAACTGAGATTAAAAGATATAAAAATTAAAGAAAACGTAAATTAATTTATAGGAGTTATTATGTCAGGTCACTCCAAGTGGTCAACAATAAAAAGAAAAAAAGAGGCTCTTGATCAAAAACGTGGAAAAATTTTCACAAAGTTGATTAAGGAAATAACAGTTGCAGCAAAGGTTGCTGGCGGTGAAATTGATACTAATCCGAGATTACGCTTGGCTGTGGACAATGCAAAATCGGCAAATATGCCTGCAGATAATATTACAAGAGCAATCAAAAAAGCTACTGGCGAACTAGAAGGCGTTACATTTTTAGAACTAATGTACGAAGGCTATGGACCATCTGGCGTTGCCTTTATTGTTGAATGCTTAACAGATAACAAAAATAGAACTGTTGCAGAAGTAAGACACCATTTTACTAAATACGGAAACGGACTTGGTGAAACTGGCTCGGTTGCTTGGATGTTTGATAAGAAAGGTATTATTACCCTACCAATTCAAGGCAAAGAAGAAGATGAAATTTTTGAAATTATTTTAGAAGCTGGTGCAGACGATTTGCAAACCGAGGAAGACTTTTTTGAAGTTACTACTTCGGTAGATTCATTTGAAACTGTTCGTAAAGCTCTTGTTGATGCACAACTGGAAATTGAGAATGCCTCTCTACAATGGATTGCAAAAAACACAATTGAAGTTTCAGGTGAAGATGCCGAAAAAGTTGAAAAACTATTTGATATGCTCGAAGAAAGCGACGATGTGCAAAATGTATATTCTAATGCTGACTTTAACGAATAAGATCATTTTAGAATTATGTTAATACTTGGAGTTGATCCTGGAACCGTTGTAACTGGTTTTGGGATTGTTAAATATGAGAAAAACCAACTTACTTATATCCACTCTGGAATAATTAGAACTCCAAAAACAAAAGAAATGCCACCTCGCTTAGAAGCAATATACAGTGAACTGGATAAAATAATTAAACTATACAAACCAACTCAATTTGCAATTGAAACTGCTTTCTATAATAAAAATGTGCAGGCAGTTTTAAAAATTGGATATGTGCGAGGTATATCGTTACTACTGGCACAACAGTGTAAACTTGATATTAGCGAGTATTCACCACGCGAAATTAAAAAATCGGTTGTAGGCAACGGCGGTGCATCCAAAGAGCAAGTTCAATTTATGATTAAAAAATTAATGAATCTTAAAAACGATTTTAAAACACTCGATGAAAGCGACGCAGTAGCAATTGCTATTTGCCACGCTTTTAAGAAGGACTCTCTTTCTCATAAAAGTGGAAGTTGGAAAAAATTTGTTGACGCCAATCCACACAAAATAATTCAATAGGGGTAACAGATGATTGGATATTTAACAGGCAAAATAATTTCTAAAAAACCAACTCAAATAATACTTGATGTTAATGGTGTTGGATATATAATTAATATTACAATTTCTACTTTTGAATCTCTTCCAGATGATGGCGAGCAAATAGTTTCACTTCACACATACCTTAGTGTTCGCGAAGACGCACTCATTCTTTTTGGATTTTCAACCCTTTCGGAAAAAGAGATGTTCAAACTTTTAATTAGCGTTAATGGGGTCGGTCCAAAATCGGCACAATCAATTCTATCGGGCATTCAGATTGACGAACTACACGAAGCTCTACGCAACAACGATTTAAGTAGGTTGGTTGCAATTCCCGGCATAGGCAAAAAATCTGGAGAAAGGTTAATAATTGAACTACGAGATAAAGTTGAAAAGCTATCCGATAGTTTTGAATTGGCTCCCGATAGCAATTACGCAATTAAAAAGGATGCCGTTCTTGCCCTTACCCAGCTTGGATATAATCAAAAAGTTGCAGATAAAACTGTGCGTAATATTTTGGATAAAGTTGAAAATCCAAGTTTAGAAATACTTCTTAAAAATTCCTTAGCACTATTAAACAAATAAATTTGGGATAAATTTATACCTAAAATTTTTCTTGAATTTTAAATTTTTCTTGAATAACTTGCAGTCAAATTAAACACATCATTAAATAACAAAAGGAAAAACTATAGAATAAATCTCTACCATTATTATTTTTTATCTCAGTAGAGGTCCATTTTGGAATTATTACTTATTATAGTTTTGACTGTTGTTACGCTTATTTCACTTTCTATTATTTTCAAATTTAACCCAGTTAAAACCAAATTATCTTTCATAACAAGAAAAAGGAATAGATGATATTTTGCTACTATATGTCGTATTAGAGACATTATTTTATTTACCAAAAACAGAAATTTAAAGTATCAATATCCATTAATTTGTGGGAGTAAAAAATGGAAGTAGCAGAGAGTGTGTTCAGAAATCCAATTTCTGAATTAGTAAGTGATGAGATTTTTTCGTTACTAAAAGATAAAAATCTTATTAATGAAAAAAATCTTAGAGATTATCAAATTAAAAAGAAATTTAAATATTTGAGGGGAAAGCAATACAGTTCTACCGAAGCAATTGAATCTATACGCCAAGATTATCCATATTTACAATTCGATTCAATAAGAAAAATTATTTATTTAGGAAATAGAATGTCGGCTTAGGGTATCCCTATTAGTATGCTGCAAATTAAAACCATTGTGTCATTCCCGCATGCTCTTAGCGGGAATCTCATTAAAAGCAACATATTCCCAATTATAAAATTCAGGAATGACTGGTTTTATAGGTTATAAAAGGCTAAACCTCTGTTTTATCAAGAGAAAAACTAAAGGTTGTGCCTATTCTCTCTTCACTTTCTACCCAAATTTGCCCATTGTTTTTCGCAACTAATTCTTTGCATAAAATTAGTCCAAGCCCTGTGCCAGTTTCGTTAGCTGTTCCCGCAGTACTTAAATTGGTATCAAGCCTAAATAATTTAGCTAAGTTCTCTTCGCAAATTCCAACACCGTTATCTGTAACATTTGCAATTATTTTCCCCCCTTTTGTTTTAAATGAAACGATTACCTCTCCACCTCTTTTAGAAAACTTTATTTGATTACCTAACAAACTAGATAGTTCTATTTTTTCTTTTGTGCTTTCCCATACAAAAACCAATTAAATAAATTATTGTTAAATTTGTTTTTAAGATAGAATATTTTTAAAAAATTATGCGTAAATATGTTGGAAACTTTTCACTTAGTTTTACTCTTTATTTTTGGAGTTTTTGCTGGAGTAATAAATGTAAATGCTGGCGGAGGCTCAACGCTAACCTTACCCATGTTGCTTTTTCTTGGCTTGGATGGTGCGGTTGCAAATGGCACAAACAGAATTGCAATTTTACTGCAAAATATTTCTGCCGTTTTTTCATTCAAGAATCAAAACCATTCTCAGTTTAAATTAAGTTTTAAGTTAGCATTATTCACACTACCTGGTGCAATAATTGGTGCCTATTCTGCAGTTCATGTTAGCAATGAATTGTTTGAAAAAATTTTAGCAGTAATTATGATTGGAGTAATTGTTACAATGCTACTCCCTAAAAAAGCTGTAGTTGAAGTAAAAGAGTTATCGCACAAACAAAATTTTTATGTTTACTTGGCTATGTTTGCTGTTGGTTTTTATGGTGGTTTTATTCAAGTTGGTGTTGGATTTTTATTAATGACTTTGTTGCACTATTTGATGAAACAATCTTTGGTGTTAGTAAATATGCACAAAGTATTTATTGTGCTAATTTATACAATTCCAGCATTGTTAATTTTTATTTATACCGATAACATAAATTGGGGCTACGGATTAATACTTGCAAGCGGAAATATGCTAGGTGCTTGGTGGGGAGCAAAGTTTTCAGTTAAAGGTGGCGAAAAAGTAATAAAAACTATTTTGATTATAGCTATAAGTTTAATGTCTCTAAAATTATTTGGAATGTTTTAATGGAAAATAAATTTCACTGGTATGATGGTAAGTTTTACGATAAAGTAATTGCACCCAATCAGGACGGCACTTTTAGAATTATGCGTGCAATGATGGAACCAAACTCATCGGTAATTGATATTGGCACTGGCACTGGACGCTTTGTTTTCCAGGCCGCAGAAAAATTTTCAAAAGTTGTAGGGGTAGATCTCTCTTCACGAAACATTAAGTTCTCAAACTCTCAATTAAGCAAAATGAATTTAGAAAATGTATCATTCTTACACGCCGATGCGGCTGAGTTAAAATTGCATTTTTCTAAAAAATTTGATTACTCAACAGTCTCGTATGTAATTCACGAAATGCCATATGAAGCCAGATTAACAGTGCTAAAAGCAATGAGAGAAATTTCCAACGAAATAATTATTGGCGATTATTTTATCCCACAACCAAAAAACAAGCGAGGATATTCCAACAGAATTGCAGAGTTCCTTGCTGGACGAGACCATTTTAACAATTACCGTAACTTCGTAAAACACAACGGAATTTATGGCTTAGTTGAAACTCTTGGAATGAAAATACTACAAGAAAAAATTGGAGTTCACGGCACTTCACACATTGTTAGAATTAAATAGTTGAAGCCTTAGCAACCTAACAAGAGGCTCTCGAAGTGAGTTTACCAAAGTATTTCAGCATCTATTAGTGTAAATTTTTGGAATAAACAAAAATTCTGAAATGCACTTCGATAAACTGTTATGTAAAAAGTAAGAATGACTTTTGGGGTTATGCAAAGCCTTTATAGTTTTTAGTAAAAGAATCAATTTCCTTTTTGATATAAATATTTAAGACGTAAAATTTTCAAATCAGTATAATTAACTTTTTCATCCATAGCATCAAAAATTGGACGAAGCATTTCTATACCATATTCTTCCCATAGTTTTAAAACTTTAATTTTTTCCTCTTTGCTACACTTAAGATAATTATCCAAACCCTTTGTTTTTACTGGAGCAACTGTGTAGCTATATTTTAGTAAATGTTCAAGTAGAGTATCAAATTTAATTTTATATTCGGCCATTATTTCGTTTGCAGATTTTCCAGAAATTATTTCTTCGCCAATAATTTCGTGCCGTAGCTTTTTATTTCCACTTGCTGTTTTTTTTGTTTTTTTCGTTTTACTGTAACTAACTGTTGGAGCAGATTGAATATTAAATTTCTTACAATAGTTGGATATAAAAAGAATAAACTTTGCACCATACTTTTGGAACTTTGCCTCACCAACTCCGTGTGTGTTTAGCATATCCTTTTCTGTTTGCGGATAGTATGCTGCCATTTCAATTAAAGTTTTATCAGGGAAAATTGCGTATGGTGGCAACCCACTTTTATCGGCAATATTTTTACGAGCAGTTCTAAGAATTCCAAAAAGTTTTTTATCGTAATTTATTGTTGTAATACTTTTCTTTTCGAACTTGGTTTTTACTTCCAGTTTACCAGAAACTTTTTCACTTCCTTTTAAAACATCGTAGCCAGCCTCGGTTATTTTAAGACTTCCGTAATCCAAATCCTTCGACAGATAGCTTCTTACAATTAATTGGTTAGCAATTGAAAGCCAAACATCTCTGTGATGCTCTTTCCCAATACCGTAAGTAGATAGTTTGTCGTGTCTTTTATCTAAAACTTTTTGATTTTTTGAACCTAACAAAACATCAACAATGTGCATTGCACCAAATATTTCGCCCGTTCGTTTTACACAGCTCATAAATTTTTGGGCTTCAATTGTGATGTCAATTAAATCACTTTTCCCACGAGTACAATTATCGCATGTTCCACAATTTTCTTGATGATACTCTTCTCCAAAATATGTGAGGAGTGGAATTCTTCTGCAACTGTAAGATTCTGCATAGCGAACAAGTTTATCCAAATGCTGTTTTGCTACAAGTTTTTCCCGTCCTTCTTTCTGGTCTATAAAATAATTTATTTTTCTAATATCACCATAGCCAAATAGGAGTAAGCAATCAGCGTTTAATCCATCACGTCCTGCACGTCCAATTTCTTGATAATACGATTCAATATTTTTTGGTAAATCGTAATGAATAACAAACCGCACATTAGGTTTATTAATTCCCATTCCAAAAGCGACAGTTGCAACAATAATTGAGATATCATCTTTTATAAATTTTTCTTGGTTTCTCATCCTTGTTTTGTCAGGAAGCCCCGCGTGGTATGGCTTTACCGAGAATCCACGTTCATCAAGCTCCTCATAAATTTCATCAACTTGATTACGAGAAAAGCAATAAATAATTCCAGACTGATTTTTATGCTTTTCTAAAAAGTTCAAAGTCTGCTTAAGTGGAAATGTTTTTTCAACTACTTGCAAAAACAAATTATCTCTGTTAAAACTTGCAATAAATCTATTTGATGATTTTAGTTTTAAATTGTTTGCAATATCATCTTGAACTTGCGGAGTTGCTGTGGCTGTTAAAGCAACAAATACTGCTTTTGGAAACTTAGGTTTAAGAGTTGCAATCTCCCTATAAACTGGACGGAAATCGTGTCCCCACTCAGAAATACAATGTGCTTCATCTATTGTTATACAAGAAATATTTATTTTTTCAAGCAATCCAATTGTCTTTTCAAGCAATAAAGTTTCTGGTGCAACATAAAGCAATTTAACTTTCCCATTTTTAATTTGCTCAATGTTATATTGGTAATCTAATTGACTTAAAGAACTGTTGAGAAACAGTGAGTTTACACCCAACTCTTTTAACTGTTCAACTTGGTCTTTCATCAACGAAATTAAGGGTGAAACAACAATAGTAAGTCCTTCAAAAATTAATCCTGGTATTTGATACGTTAACGACTTACCGCCACCAGTTGGCATTATTACTAAAGTATCTTTCAACAATAAAATATTTTCAATTACCTCTTTTTGCAAAGGGCGAAATGAATTATACCCAAATATTTTTTTTAGTATTTCTTCTGCTTTTTTTATCATATTTAAATTTAATTATTTTTTTATGGAATTTCCGTAGCACAGATTAGTAATCTGTGCATTTAATTAAAATAGAAGACCAGTATTGTTATAAAAACCAATTTAATTGTTTCACAAAAAAACATTTTCCTTTTATTATTACACAGATTACTATACTTCGATAAACTCAGTAGCCTATCTGTGCTACAAGACCAATAATTTGGCGACAAAAACCACACCAACTGTCGCCGAGCTTACACGTTTCCGCCCAATCAGAGCAAGAACTATCGCCCACTTGTCAGTTTACTTTCAATCAACACTTTAGATTTGAATAAACATTCTAATAAAATAAACGGAGAAACAAAATGAACAAGAACGCACATTTATCTAAAGCAATATTTGCTGGAGTTTTAGGAACAGTTGGAATGACACTTTTTATGATGATGGGAAACATGATGGGAATGCAAATGAACGTTCCTAAAATGTTAGCCTCAATGTTTGGTGGCAATTTAATAATTGGTTGGGTTATGCACTTTATGGTTGGAACAATACTCGCCATTGGATACGAATACTTTTTTATAAAAATAATTAAAATAAATAATCCAATATTTCGCGGTGCTGTTTATGGTGTTCTCCCTTGGTTTATTGCACAAGTAATGGTTATGCCAATGATGTCTGTGATGAACGGAATGAGTTATTTTGATGGTTTCTTTTCTGGCTCAATCTTAATGGCATCGGCTAGTTTAATGGCTCACTTTGTTTACGGAATAGTTGTTGGATATATAGATAGACCTGCTGAGCAATTTGTTGCAAATCCAGAGAAAGCATAATTTATTTATAGCCTTACTCAACTATTAGTAAGGCTTTTTTATTGAATAAATATACAGCAAAAAGTTATCTCCTTTCATTTAAGCAAATTTTTATTTAATCAACTACAATAATACTTTATAATTACTAAATAATTTATTAAACTTCGGTTATGGATTTTACAATTAAAAATATCTATACAGAATTCCACACGTTAGGATATTTCTTTACCTGCGTCTGTTAATGCTCGCTTGCTTCACCCAATTTTACACACAAATTATATTTATAAAAGGAAATTAAAATGATTAATAATAATCATAATTTATCCTTATTTGCCGATAAATTATTGAAGAATAGAAAAGAGTATAAACCACGAAACCCTATTAAATTAGCATCACGGAGTTTTTTGAATGAAATATTGGAACTTCTTTTCCCTCATTATTCTGTAAAAAGTTACTACAATGCCGAAGAGATTGAGAGTAAAATGTATCTGCTAAGAAGAAATTTACACGAAATATTAATTTCGCTTAACAATGGAATGGAAGAAAGAGCAGCAGAATGTTCAAATACTTTTTTTGAGAACATTCCCAAACTCCACTCGTTACTAATGAACGACGCAATTGCAATTTGTAATGGCGACCCCGCTGCAGCTAGTAAGGACGAAGTTATTTTAGCGTATCCAGGCTTTATGGCAATTGCAATTTACCGACTTGCACACGAATTGTATAAACTAAACATTCCACTACTTCCACGCATATTTACAGAATACGCTCATCAAATAAGTGGTATTGATATTCATCCAGGTGCAAAAATTGGAGAACCCTTTTTTATAGATCACGGAACTGGTATTGTAATTGGCGAAACAACTGTAATAGGAAACAATGTTAAAATTTATCAGGGTGTTACTCTTGGAGCCTTAAGTGTTAGTAAAAATTTAGGCAATACAAAACGACACCCAACCATAGAGGATAATGTAATAATTTATTCCAATGCTGTTATACTTGGTGGCAATACTGTGTTAGGCAAAGGCTCTACCATTGGGGGTAACGTTTGGCTTACACGTTCTGTTCCAGCAAATGCTGTGGTTTTTCACACTAGCGAAATTAATTTTAAAGATGGAACAATTGAAGGCGAAAATAATTTTGTTATTTAATTGCAGATTAACAGATGTGAGATATGAGAATAAAGAACAAAGAACAAAGAACAAAGAATAAAGAACAAAGAATAAAGAACAAAGAACAAAGAATAAAGAATAAAGACAAAAGCTGTTAAATTTTTTCACAAAAAAAATGATTTAAGTCGTAATACTATAAGGAACAATATGAAAGCAAATAATATATTAGAAACAATTGGTAACACACCACATATAAAATTGAATAAACTTTTTGCAAACACGCAAAATGAAGTTTGGATAAAACTTGAAAAAGCAAATCCAGGCGGAAGTATAAAAGATAGAATTGCCCTTGCTATGATTGAGGATGCTGAAAATAGCGGAACTCTTAAAAAAGGCATGACAATTGTTGAGCCAACTTCGGGCAATACAGGTATAGGTTTGGCAATGGTAGCAGCAGTTAAAGGTTATGAAATAATTCTGATTATGCCAGAATCTATGTCGATAGAAAGACGCAAAATAATGAAAGCATTTGGTGCCAAATTTGAGTTAACAAAACGTGAACTTGGAATGAATGGTGCTATAGAAAGAGCCGAAGAACTAAAAGCTAATAACCACAATGTATGGATTCCAAAACAATTTGAGAACGGAGCTAATCCAGATATCCACCGTAAAACTACTGCATTTGAGATAATTAAGGATTTCCCTAACGGAATTGATTACTTAATTTCTGGCGTTGGAACAGGTGGTCATCTTTCTGGAACTGCTGAAATACTTAAAAAGAAATTTCCACAATTAAAAGTATTTGCGGTTGAGCCAATAGAGTCGGCAGTAATAAGTGGCAGCACTCCAGGTCCGCATTCTATTCAAGGAATTGGTGCAGGCTTTATTCCTAAAAACCTAAACACAAATATTTTGGATGGAACTATTTCTGTAACTAAGGAAGAAGCATTTAGCTTTGCAAAACGTCTTGCATTGGAGGAAGGAATTCTTGCAGGCATTTCTACTGGTGCAACTTTAGCAGCCGTATCAAATAAAATAAAAAGCAGTGGAGAGGGAAAGAAAATTCTTTGCTTCAACTACGACGGCGGCGAAAGATACCTTACTGTTGATGGTTTGTTCTAGCACAATTTCTGTATAATTTAGGCTTGCTTTAGCTACTAACCTAACAACTTCTTGCTCAAACCATTTTGCTTGGAATTTGATGATGAGTAGTTGTGGCTTGAAACTTTCTGCTTCAATTACAATAAGAGGTGCGAGGTTGAGCCTCTGAGCATCAGGCTTGACTCTTTGTAAAGTGATTTCAGATAGTTTGTATTGGACGAATATTTTCGTCCAATACTTTAGTGGTTTGCAAAGACGACCCAGTGCAACGTAAACTTTATAACCAGGTCGTCTCTACGCTTTTGTCTCATATCTCAAATCTGATAGTCTGATATCTATTTCAACAGTATCATCTTCATAGATTTTGTAAAACTACCGCTTGTTAATCTATACAGATAAACGCCACTACTTAAATTACTTGCATCAAAGTTTACTTCGTATCTTCCCATTGTTTGAGCTTGGTTTACTAAGGTTTTAA
>CAMZLW010000102.1 GCA_947311785.1 uncultured Ignavibacteriales bacterium
CCTTCATTAGAAGATAGTTTTACAATATACATTCCTGATGTAAAACCTGTTAGGTTTATTGTATTACTGTTTCCACTTAAAACAAGTTTTCCTGTTAAGTCAACTACTTCATAATTTGCTTTTTTTGATAATTGAAAAAATCCTGTTGAAGGGTTTGGGTGTATGTTTATTGAAACTTTATTAATATCATTAATTCCAACTGTTTGAGCATTAACATCTCCAAATACATTACTTACTGTTATACTACCTTTTCCTGCAACAGGTATAGTTAATGTTCTGTTTGGATCACCTGTCCATTCACCATTATCCCATGTTGGGGCGGCAGCAGTTGCTTTAAAATATTTAAACGCATAGTTTCCGTCTGCAACATCGCTTAGTGTTAAAGTGTAAATTCCATCTCCGTTACTATCTGTCATTAATGTTTGAGCATCACTCCCAGGCATTGACCAAGCCGGATCAAAAATATCTCCTGCCATATAAACATCATCAGTTCCAACAACAAACCAACCACTTGCAATAGAATCGGTCAAATCAACATTAAAAGTAACATTTGTTTGAGCAAATAAATTTGCAGAAAAAAATATCACTGCAATAAAAGTAAAAAATCTTTTCATAATTATATAATTTAAAGTTTATAAATAATTTTTTTGTAAAAATAGAGTATTTTTAATAAACATTCAAACAATAAAGATAATTAAACTCGCAAACGATTGCATAGAAAGCATAAAAAAAAACCACTAACATATTAAATATTAGTGGTTTAAGTGACCCCTCTGAGGCTCGAACTCAGGACCCACGCCTTAAAAGGGCGTTGCTCTACCAACTGAGCTAAGAAGTCATTTGCTTATTTTTATTTAAAAGCGATTGCAAAAGTAATATCAATATTTTATTATCCAAAAAAAAATTACTTTTTTAAACATTTTATTCAAATAACATTTTCTCTATAAAATTTCTATAATCTTTAACAGAGTTATTAATAACTGTGAATGCTTCTTTTTTGTTATAAGTATGAGTTATTTCACATTTATGACTATTTTCTCCTGGCATATCTTTATATGTTAAGAAATAATGTCTTAATCTATCAATTACTGCTTGTGGACAATCATCAATATCTTTATAGCTACCATAAACAGCATCTCCTTTTAAAACTGCTATTATTTTATCATCGGCTTCATTTCCGTCAATCATTCTGAAACCTCCTATTGGTTTTGCTTGTACAAGAATATCTCCATGAGTAATTTCTTTTTCTGTTAAAATACAAATATCCAAAGGATCACTATCTCCAATAATATCAGGTCTATCTAGTTTTTTTCTGCTTATTTCTGCAAGTTTATCTCCACAATATGTTTGAGGGATAAAGCCATAAAGAGCTGGTAAGATACTCGAAAACTTTTGAGGTCTGTCAATAGTTAAATATCCACTTGCTTTATCAACTTCATATTTTACAGTATCGGTGGGAACCATTTCCACAAAACTTGTAATTATTTCAGGTGAGTTATCACCAATTTCAATGCCGTGCCATGGATGCGATTTATATCTTAAACCCATTAATTTACCAATTGGATCAAGTTTTTTTCTACTCATATTTTTTTTTTACAAAATTAACTAAATAAAACTACTGTGTAAATAAAATTCTTTTTTTTATGTAATCTTTTATAAATACATAAAAACTTGAATGGGAAATTAGGCTTAAAAGTTTTACTTACATCTTCTCGCTAAGTTCCAACCAACGCATTTCTTTTTCATCAATTAGATTTTCAAGCTCTGATAATCGTTTTGATTTTTCTTCTAAGTTTCCATCTTTAAAATTTCCTGCATTTAGGTAATCTTCTATTGCAGTTTTTTCATTTGTTAAATTTTCAAGTTCTTTTTCTAAACCTTCAAATTCAACTTTTTCTTTATATGAAAATTTATTTGAAGTTTTTGTAGCCGTGTTCTTCTTCTTTTCTTTTGGTTTTGCCAAACTTGCAATTTCAGTTTTTTCTTGTCTTTCTTTTTTAAGAATAAATTGGCTATAAGCCGAATAGTTTCCAGGAAAGTTTCTAATTTTTCCATTGCCTTCAAAAACAAAGAGTGTATTTGCAACTTTATCAATAAAATACCTGTCGTGAGAAACGATTATTACACTTCCTTTAAATCCTAAAAGATATTCTTCAAGAACATTTAAAGTCATAATATCCAAATCGTTAGTAGGTTCATCAAGAATTAAAAAGTTTGGGTTTCTCATTAAAACTGTCATTAAATACAGCCTTCGTTTTTCGCCACCACTAAGTGTTGAAACATAGTTATATTGCATATCGCGTGGAAATAAAAAATACTCAGCAAATTGCCCTGCCGTCATTTCTCTATTCTTACCCAAACTTATTACTTCTGCAATATCTTTTATAATGTCAATCAGTCGTTTACTTTCATCAAAATCTACGGCAGATTGTTCAAAATAGCCTATCGAAACAGTTTCGCCCATTTCAAAATTGCCACTATCTGGTTTTAATTTGTTTGTTATAACATTTAAAAAAGTACTCTTCCCTACTCCATTATTTCCAAAAATACCAATACGCTCTCCTCGTACAAATTTATACGAAAAATTATCAATCAATTTTAATTCTCCAAAGGCTTTGCTAATATTGTAAACATCAATTATTTTTTTGCCTAAGCGTTTTCCTTCAACATCAATGCTTACTGTAGCATTATCAATTTGCTTGCTTGCTTTTTCTTTTATTTTATAAAAATTATCAATTCTAGACTTTGCTTTTGTTGCTCTCGCTTGTGGTTGCCTGCTCATCCATTTTGCCTCAGTTCTTAAAAGATTTCTTGCTTTTTCAATATTTGCTGACATATTTTCAATACGTTCTTCACGTTTTCTTAAAAAATATGCATAATTTCCTTTATATCTAAAAACCTGATTATCATCAATTTCAAGAATTACATTACAAACTTTATCCAAAAAATACCTATCGTGTGTAACTATTAAAACTGTTATTTCAGACTTTGCCAAATATTCTTCAAGCCATTCAATCATTTCAAAATCAAGATGATTTGTAGGCTCGTCAAGAATAATAAAATCTGGTTTATTAAGGAGTGTATTTGCAAGTGCCAAACGTTTTCTTTGCCCACCAGAAAGTATGTTTACCTTTTTATTGAAATCAGTTATTTTAAGTTTTGTAAGAATAATTTTTATTTCTCTTTCAAAATCCCAAGCATCAAGCCTGTCCATTGTTTCAACGGCATTTTGTATTCTTTTCTCATCTTGTGAAAGCATTGCAAGTTCATATTCTTTTACAACTTTTGCTACTTTGTCAGAAGAAGAAAATACTTGTTCCATTACGGTATTATCTCCATTAAAACTTGGCTCTTGTACTAAATATGAAGTTGCTATTTGTTTGTTTAAGCTAACTTTTCCTTCATCAGCAATATCATTTCCCATTATTATATTAAGAAGAGTAGTTTTTCCTGCTCCATTTTTTGCAATTAAAGCACATTTATCATTTTTGTTTATAACAAAAGAAATATCTTCAAATAAAGATTTTGTACCATAAGATTTTGAAAGATTATCAACTTGTAAATAGGTCATAAAAATGGATTATTTTTTTTTGAATATTTATGATTATTGTAATTTTATATTCTTGCCAAAAGTATAATTATTTTTTTAGAAAAACTACAAGTTTCAAATTTCAAAAATTATACTTAAAAACGAATTATTTTTCGTAAAATTGTAGTCAGAAAAAACGAAATAAAATGCTAAAAAAAATATCTGATTTATATAAAAAAAGTGATGAGCAAAATACAAAACGCCTTGTTTTAGCTTCTGCGGCAGATGAACATTCATTAGATGCAGTTTTTGCAGCAAAAAATAAAAATATTATTGAGCCGGTTTTAGTTGGAAATAAAGATGTAATTACAAAAATTTGCAATAAAAAAGGGTATAATTTAAAGGACGTAGAACTTATAGATATTAAAGATAATAATGAAGCTGTAAAAATTAGTGTGCAATTAGTACGAAATAAAAAAGCTGATATTATTATGAAAGGGAATGTTCCTACAGCAACACTTTTAAGAGCTGTTTTAAATGAAGAGTATGGTTTAAAATCTGGCAATTTATTATCTCATTTTGCTTTGTTTGAACTTAAAAATTATCATAAATTAATTGGCTTAACAGATGTGGCAATGAATATTGCTCCTAATTTAAAAGAAAAAGCAGGAATTATTTCAAACTCTGTAAATTACTTAAACAGAATAGGATACACAAAACCAAAAGTTGCTGTAATTGCTGCTGTTGAAGTAGTAAATGAGAAGATGCCCGCAACAATTGATGCTGCAATACTATCTAAAATGGGAGACAGAAGGCAAATAAAAAACTGTATAATTGATGGCCCTTTGGCTTTTGATAATGCAATAAGCAAAGGTAGTGCTGAGCATAAAGGTATAGTTTCAGAAGTTGCGGGAGATGCAGATTTATTAATGATGCCCAATATTGAAACAGGAAATGTTTTATACAAATCATTTGCATTTACAGGGGCAAAAATTGCAGCGGTTATTTTAGGAGCTACTGCACCTATTGTTTTAACATCACGTTCTGACTCTGAGGAAACAAAACTTAATAGTATTGTTTTGGCAGCTATTAGTTAATTTAATAACAAGACTTTCCACGTTTTTAAAATTTGAAAAGTAAAAAAAGAAATAAAATGAGCATATTCGAACACATGAAAAAAAATAAAAGCAGAGAATTGCTTTTTTTAGAAGAAGAAACATTAAACCTAAAAGCAATTATTGCTGTGGATAGTATTATTTTGGGTGCTGCAAATGCTTCTGCAAAACTATTTGAGTATAAAAATGAAGATGAAGCTGTTGCTGATGCTTTAGATATTGCCTATTACAATTCGTTAAGAGCAGCTTTGCTTAGAAGAAGTATGGGGGGAGCAAGTATTGTTCTTTTAGGAAATCCTGACAAAGTAAAAACTGAAATGTATTTTAGAGCTTTAGGTGTTTTTCTTAATCGTTGGAATGGGAAATTATTTATGTCAATTAGCAAAGGTGTTTCTTATCAGGATTTGAATTATGTTGGTAGAGAATCAAAATATATTCTTGGGTTAGAAGAAAGCCATGGAGGATTAGGAAAAATATATGTGAGCAGGGCAAAAGGTCTGATTAAAGGACTTAAAGCTATTGCCAAACATAAACTTAAAACAAGTTCTTTAAAAGGTTTAAAAATAGTTGTTCAAGGAATTGGGGATTTGGGTTCAGAATTGGTTAAGCAGCTAATTATTGAAGAGGCAGATATAACAATAACAGATAAAGTTTATGACAAAATAAAAGTTATTCAAGATAAGGTTGATAATATTAGTATTGAAAAACCAGATAAAATTTATGATGTTGAATGCGACATTTTTTGTTCATGTGCTACGGAGAAGTTAATTTCAAGTGAGAATATAAAAAGAATAAAAAGTAAAATTCTTACAGGAGGAACAAATCAAGCGTTAAAAAACCTTAAAGATGTTTCAATTTTAAAACAAAATAACGTTCTTTACGTTCCTGGCTATATAATTAACGGAGGAGACATTATTCAAATGAGTAATGAAAAAGAGGGTTATGGTTCTGAAAAAATTGAACTTGAACTTAATGATATTTATAGAAATACATTGGACTTAATTATAGAAGCTGAACAAAATGGTATTGTATTATGTGAGCTAGCAACTAAAAAAGCAGAAGAATATGTTACAAATATTTCTGCAATAAAAATGATTAAATAAGTTATTAATAAAAAAACGATACGAATTTTTAAAGTGAATAATAAATTTATAAAAATATTTTTAATAACTATTAATTTCCTTATAATTAGCAAGTTATCTTTTGCTCAACATGATGCAGATTCTCTAACTAATATCCTATTAATTTGGAATTTAGAAGATAACTTTAATAAAAAATATGTTAAACTACTAGATAGTTCTGCTTGTATTTTTCATATTATTAATAAAGAAAATAAAAATAGTATTTTAAATTCTAATCTAGGAAATTTAGGCTCTGCAAACATATCAGATATTTTTATAAAGAGAGAAGATAAGTTTAATCAAGATTTTAGCTTTAATTCACCCTATTATCTTTTTATAAAAGATTCTAAAAGTGCAAATTATTATGATACTAGGCGACCATTTACATCTGCAATGCATTCAACTTCTTTTAAAGTTAATAATATTCAAACATTAAAATTTACTCATACCCAAAATATTAATCCTAATTTTAATATTGCTGCAGATTTTGATTATACAAGCTCTTTAGGTACTTATATTTCACAAAAAACATCTGTAAATACTTCAACTATAACTTTAAATTATAAAAAAGAAAAGTATAGTATTTATGCTTCATATATTCGTAATAAAATTGATAACCAAAATAGTGGAGGGTATATTGATACAGTTGGTAGTGAAGATGTTTTTAAAGAAGGTTTTATGTCCGAAGCAAAGTTTCTAATAAAAAATCAAGAACTTTCTGTAACACAATTTTACAAATTTGGAGACTATAAAAACATTGCATTTAACGATTCTGTAATTAAAGTTTTAGAACCAAAAACAAGCGTTTCTCATAGCATAAGCCTATATAAAAAATATAGAGTTTATAATGATACTGAAGTTCCAGGTAGTAAATTGCCAAATCCAAGTTTTTTTTATCAGGAGGGAAAAACTGCTGATTCTACTTCTGTAATTGGTATGTCAAATAAATTTAGATATGCTTCTGAAAAAGCTTTTGAAGACAAAAATAAATTTCAATTTTCTGTTATTCTTGAAGCAGATTTAAAGGAGTATTACAATTTTAAAGATTATATTATTCTTAAAAATAGTAATACTTTTTTTGAAAATAACATTAGCGGAAATGTAATTACAGATAAGTTCCTAGATATAAAAGCATCTTTATTTGCTAAATTTTATTTCTCTGGTTATAGGCAAAATGATTTTAGAACTGAATTAAATTTGCTAAAGAGCATTAATAAAGAGACAAGTCCAATAAATTTACATTTTAATACTCAATATTCATATTACAAACCAGATTATTTTACTCAAAATTATTATTCAAATCATTATCAATGGGACAATAAATTTGAAAATTCTCAAAGATTAAATACTTCTTTAAATATAGATATACCAAAATATGAAATGAATTTTATAATTGCTAGTTCTGCAATTAAGAACCATGTTTTTTATGGCTCAATCTCAAAACCAATGCAATACGATTCGATTATTTATGTTTTTACAGCTGGAATAGAAAAGAACTTTAAACTAAATATGTTCTATATTAAAAATAAATTGTATTGGCAAAAATCTAATAAAACAAATATAATTTCATTACCAACACTTGCTGCTTACCATTCTACATTTTTAAGAATAGACCTAAAAAGTAAGTCATCATTTTTCTTAGGATATGAAGTTAATTTTTCTACAGCATACAAGGCTAAGAGTTTTAATTCCTCAATTGGTCAATTTTATCAGGAAAATATAGATGCTCCAACTATTGGTAATTACCCTTTTATAGCTTTATTTTTTAATATGAAGATAAAAAAGAATGTTTTATTATCATTAAAATACGAACATATTAATTCTGGATTGATGTACGAAAAGTATCCTCTACAAATAAATCATTATCCTGTTTATGGAAGAGTATTTCGTTTTGCAGTTCGTTGGACATTTAAAAATTAAGTCTTACATCTTTACAATTTTTATAGTTTCAGTTTCTGCACCTTTTGTAGATTTTATAAAATAAACACCTGCTCTAAGAAAGCTTAAATCAATTTTATCATTATTTTCAGGAATTAATTCAAGAACAATATTTCCATGTATATCAAATATTTGAATTAAGTTATATTCTTCAAGTTTTAAAATTGTTATAAAATCATATACAAGACTAGGTTGTACAAATAATTTATCATAAGATTGTTTTACCTCATTTGTATAATTACTTCTCTTGGCAATACCAATTGGCTTAAGCGAAGAGTTCGCAACAGGAGTAACTTCAAACATAATATATTTTCCTGCTTCCATAGAAGTTAAAATATATGTTGTATCATTTGCTCCTTCAATAACTTCTGTTCCTGCTCCGTTAGCTGCCTCTGCGGTGTACCATTGATATATGGATTGCCCCTCTGGATCATCATCTCTATCAAAAAAATCATAATTTGCATGAAACGTTTCCCCAACCTCTGTTTTTCCTTTAATAATAATATTACTTACTATTGGTTCAGATTGTACGTCCGGAATATCCGGCAAATCTAACTTCACTGATGTTAATATTTTATACTCTCCAGGAGTTAGTGTAAAACTCGACGAGCCATTATATTCCTGCTGCGTATAGTAATCATACCAAATACTTGATGATGATAAATTAGGGCTTCCTGTTTTGTCTTCCAAACCAAAGTTTCCATAAATTACAACATTCATTGACGAATGTAATAATGTAATTTGTTTTAAACTTCCTGTTAAATTAAGTGTGAAATTATCCGTTGAAAACACCTCATTATTTTTCTTTAAATTAATAAAAGTCTTAAAATATGAGTATAAATTTTTTCTATTTTCTTCTTCAAAATAATTCCATTTTATAGGTTTCTCACAAACTCTGCAAGGTTCATCAATACTAACATCATAACCGAGCTCTTCGAATTGCCAAATCATCTTTGGTCCAGGAATAGCAAAAAAGAATGCTCCTGCAAGTTCTGTTCTTTTTAACGCAACAGCCTCATCCTTAACATTATAATCACCAAACGAATTTCCATAAGTAATATTTTTAAACATCATACGTTCCTCATCATGACTTTCCATATACGAAATTAAATTAGCACTCTCCCAGCCTCTTTTTTGGTATGATGTCCAAGAAAAATCCCAATCATCTGTATATCCCATTGATGCTTGTGCATAACTATGAGTAATATTGCCCCATAGCATTATTCCATATTCAGCAAGAACTTTCTCTTCCGAATTATCGGTTAAATGTTCACAAATCATATAAGCTCCCGGACTTGTTTGCCAAATTGTATCAGCAATATCTTCTAAAATCTGAATTCGTGATGCATCATAAGCCCAACCATTACCAATGGTATTTGTGAAACCTTTTGTAAAATCAAATCTAAAACCATCAAATTTATATTCGTTTAACCAATATTTCACAACTCGGCTTACAAGTTCTTTTGTTTCAGGACTTTCATGGTTAAAATCATAGCCCCAAGAATAATCCGTATTTGGAGAATGAACATTATACCAGGGATTTTCTGCTGTTACTTGGCCATAATCTCCTGCGTCTGGGTCAAAATATAATTGCACAAAAGGACTTTGCCCAAATGAATGATTTAAAACTATATCATTTATTACAGCAATACCATTTTGATGACAAACATCAATAAATTCTTTCAATTTATCTTTTGTCCCATAGTATTTATCAGGAGCAAAATAAAAAGACGGATTATAACCCCAACTGCTATTTCCTTCAAATTCATTAATAGGCATAAGTTCTATTGCACTAATACCCAATTCTTTAAGATAGCTTATTGTATCAATCATAGTTTGGTAATTGTGTGAGGCAATAAAGTCTCTTATGTGAAGTTCATAAATAACTAAATCTTCATTTTCAGCTTTTGCAAAGTTTTCTATTTGCCAATTATATGGACTTTGTGCTGTTTGAAAAACAGAGGCAATACCTGAGGTTTTCCCGGTAGGATAATCTATTAGATTAGGATAAGTTACATTTGAAATATAATGGTCGTTCCAAGGGTCAGAAATTTTATCGGCATATGGGTCGGCAATTGTTATTGCACCATCAACAATGTATTGATAAATATATTCTTGCCCCGCTGTAAGCCCACTTAAAGTTAGCCAATATCTTTTGCCATCAGAAGTTTTAAACATCTGATTATCAGCACTAATTTCCCAATTATCAAAACTCCCTTTCACAAAAGCAAAATCTTTAAAAGGAGCAAATAAAACCAAAGTAACTGTATTATCATCAATATAATTTATTCCGTCAACAAGGTTTGAAGATGGCAATTCGGCAATTTGGCTATCTGTTCTTACAAAAATATTAATAGTTTTTTCTTCCGTATCTGTTCCATCTGTTGCTATAATTTTAATTGTATTATTTCCTGTTGCATCAATAGTATGAGAATATGAGATGTTATTTGTACTTGAATTTGAAACATTCACATCATTAATAAAAAGTTGCATAGAAGTTGCAGCAAGCGAAACTGCTTGAATTTCTACAACATCATTAAATGAATAAATTTTAGTTGTATCAGGTTTAGAGAAAGTAATATCTAATGTTGTTGAGTAAACATCAACAAATAAATCTCCTGTTTGCTTACTTCCATCAGCATTTCTGAAAACAAAAGCCATTTTTGTTACGACTTCACTTCCTCCAACATTATAAAAATCATTTATAGTAGGTGTAATTTGTAATTCCCACTTATCATTACCTAAACTAGTTAATTGTGGTTGTGTTGAATTATTCCCCCAGCTTCCTATAACATGCTGCCAATCTCCTATGCCTTCAACCGACACTCCTGTATGAGCATATAAATCTCCCGTGTAACTTTCTAAATCAGAACCTGTTGCATCAAAAGTTAAAGTTACAGAATTTGTTGCAACAGGAAATTCGGGATTTGTTGTAATTTGACTATTTAAATTTATAAATAGTGTTACAAATAAGATTATAAAATAATGTTTCATATTGCTTTTTTTTATTATTAAATTGCTTCATTGTTACATTGGTATTTACAACAATTTAACAATGTAAGAAAATTAAGTTCTATTCTACAACTATTTTTTCAAAGATAATAAATTTAAGGTTGTTGACTGCGAATAACCAAATATACAGCATTAATATCAACAAAATCTCCTGAATTTTGCGAAAATGCGTTCAAATGAATTTCAAAAGGTATTGTTCCTGCATTCCAATTTTTCCAAGGACTGGTAACAGTATGTCCTCCTCCTGTCCAAGCCCATGTCCAAGTATCAGTATTTACAATTGGAAATGTTTCTGTTGTTCCATTATGAGCTCTTAATTGCAAATGATTAGTTCCCAATTTGTTGGTGGCTCTAATAATCATTTTAACTTGTAAATTTCCATTTTTTTCAAAAACAGTAGGATTAATTACAGTTTCACAATTAGGAACATCAACAGAAGGTGCATTATTATTAACGGTAAATCCAGTTCCTTTATACAAAGGAATAATTGTAAAAAAATTACTTGCTCCAATATATCCTCTCACATCTAATTCTGTTATAGGATTTGAAGTTCCTAAACCAATATTATCTCCTGTAAAAGAGGTAGTTGTGTTTTCATTTACAGCGTCTCTTCTCCAAGGGTTATTTTCCTGATTTCCAATATATTGCCATAAATTACCATCGTAATAATAAATACCTAAAATATTATTTGTTTGAAAAACAGTTAAGCCCTCAGCAGGACTATTGATATTTAGTCTTTCGTTTTCAAGCATTCTCGGAATAATTAATCCTTTTGCAGAAGATTTAATATCTAAAATACTTGAATTATTGGGTGTAGAGTTTCCTATTCCCACATTTTGAGAAAATCCTGTTACAATTGAAAAAGAAAATAGGAATAATATAATTTTTGCTTTCATAAATTTAAGGTTGCTGTGGTTTAACTAATAAATATGCACTGTTAAAATTTGCATTAGCATCAGTCCATCCATAAAGATGAACTTCCCAAGCATTTGTTCCGGCATTCCAATTTTTCCATTCACTTTCTACTATCCATCCGGTTTGTGTTGATGTCCAAGTCCATGTGTCGGCACTTGCGATGGGATATACTTGTGTACTATTATCATGTGCTCTTAATTGAAAATTATTATTTCCGTTTGCAGAAGTAACTCTAATAACTAACTTTACTTGTACATTTCCACTTGCTTCATAAATTGATGGTTCAAAACCAGACTCGCAATTAGTTAAATCCTGTCCGCTTGTGTTTGTCATATTATAAATACTTCCGGCTTGCCATAAAGGAATTACTGAAATCATATTTGTTGCAGAAGCAAAGCCCCTTACATCAAGTTTCATTGCTGGAGTTGAAGTTCCTATTCCAACATTATCAGTTGAATTTGCAAGAATTGTGTATGAATTGGCAGCATCTCTTGACCAATAATCATTTCCTTCATTTCCTATATACAACCAAGTTGTTCCATTGTAATAATAAAATCCTTCCAAATTATTTGTTTGATATACCATTAAACCTTGTGCGGGAGAACCAATTCCGGTTCTTTCAGTTTCAAGCATTCTAGGAATTAACATACCTTTTGAATTTGATGAAACATCAAGCATTGCAGAATTATCAGGCTGATTTCCTGATGTGTTAATTGCTACTTGCGAATAACTTTCATTAAAAAAAGTAACAAAAAATAAAAGAGACAGTATTAATATTAATCGATTTTTCATTTTTATAATTATTTTTTTATAATTATTTTCTTAAAAACTTGGATATCTTTATTTTGAACTTTTAATATGTATGAACCATTATTTAAGTCAGAAATATTTAAACCAGAATTATTTTCTGATAATTCTTTTTGTTTTACTAATTCTCCTAAAATATTATATACAGAAATTATACAAGTTTCTTTTAAATTAAAAAACAATTTATCTTTTGCAGGATTTGGAAAAACTCGAATATTATTTTCTGCATTTTCTATTTTCGGAATGTTTGTAGGAGGAATTGGTGCTGTAATATTCTGGTCAATATAAACATAAAAATCTCCGGGTTCATAATAAACAGAATGACCACTTGCATCTGAAACATTAAAACTTTCTCCTGTTAAATAATTATACCAAGTTCCTGTGTGTTGAAAACTTGGGTTCATATTAAGCCCTGTTACACCAAAATTCCCAGAAATAGCAACATTAAAACTGCCTGAACTTATCCATTCTCTTTTTCCATTGCCTCCAAGATTATCATAAGTAAAAGTACCATTCCTAAAATCTTCATAATTTGTTTTAAGATAATTCATTGCTTGGTATGTTCTATAAACTTCTTTTCTTCCTGCATTATTAAAATATTCCCAATGAACAGGCTTTGCACTTGTTCTGCAATCTTCACTTATTGTTCCATTACTGCAATAATTAATACTGTAATCATAACCAAGTTCTCCAAATTGCCAAATCATTTTCGGTCCGGGAATTGCTAAGTAAAAAGGTGCAATTTGAGCAACTCTTTCAAGTGCTGTTGCTGGGTTTTTAATGTCATATCCTCCGCTTGAATTACCAAATGTTAAATTTTCATACATAAGTCGTTCTTCATCATGGCTTTCCATATAGGCAACTAAATTAGGATAAGAAAAACCTCTATTTGAATAATATGCCCATGAAAAATCTGAACCGGTTTCAAAACCCATTGTTGCTTGTTTAAATTGTGCTTGCATATTTCCCCATGGCAACATTCCGTAGTTTGAAAGTTCTTTTTCTTCTGCATTTTCAGATAAATGTTCTAAAATTACATATGCATTTGAGTTTACACTTTTTATATAATCGTAATAATCGTCCCAAATTGCAATTCTTGATGCATCATATTGCCCCCATGCTCCAACATCACCAAAAGTATTTACTTGTGTGAAACCTTTTGATAAATCAAACCTAAAACCATCAACCTTATATTCTGTCATCCAATGGTTTAGAATATCTTTTGTAAGCTGCTTAGTGTATGAACTTTCATGATTAAAATCATACCCCGGGCTGTAAGGATGAGTTGCAATTACATTATACCAGGGATTAGTTGTTGTAACTAAATCTGTATTTTTATCATAATACATTTGTACGAGTGGTGATTGCCCGAATGAATGATTTAAAACCATATCTATAATTACAGCAATACCTTTTTCGTGACAAGCATCAACAAATTCTTTAAAATCATCTTTTTTTCCGTAGGCTTTGTCGAATGCAAAATAAAAATCAGGATTATATCCCCAACTATCATTTCCTTCAAATTCATTTATAGGCATAAGTTCAATTGCATTAATTCCAAGACCTTTTAAATACCAAAGTTTATCTTTTGCAGCACTAATAGTTTTTTCATCAGTAAAATCACGTACAAGAAGTTCATAAATAACTAAATCGGCTTGCGAAGTTCCAACAGCAGATGGTATGAAATTGTCTATTTGCCAATCATAAGGTGTTTGGGCAGTTTCAAAAGTACTTACAATACCAATTGTTTGATCCCAAGGGTAATCTTTTAAGTTAGGATAAGTTGTTGAAGGAATGTATCTGTCATTCCAGGGGTCAAGAACTTTTTCGCAATATGGGTCTGCAAGTTTTAGCTCTCCATCTATGTAAAATTGGTAGGCGTATTCAGTTCCAGAAGTTAAGCCCGTTATTGTTGTCCAAAAATGTTGCCCATCAGCAGTACGTTTCATGTATCCATTATCACTTGCTGTCCAATTATTAAAATCTCCTATAACAAATGCAAATTCTTTTGTTGCCGGTGGGTCGTGCAATACAATTGTTACAGTATTATCATCAATATAATTAACACCATTTTTCATACCGGTAGGCAATTCTTCTGTTACAACAGCCCCTCTTACAAAAAACCAAGTTGTATCTTTTGCGTGATTTGTACCATCAAAAGCATCAGCAACAATTTCGTGCATTCCAACAGCATAGTCTCCTGTATATAAACCATACATTGTTTCGTTTGCACTTTCTTGATGAACTTGATTTCCATCAACATCAATAGTAATTGAATTTGCGTTCATTGCAACAGCACAAACAGGAATTAAAGTATTTAAAGGAACTAATGGGTCTTTTTTATTGGGACTTAATAGTTTAACTTCCAAACCATTTTCATAAACTTGTATAAACATATCACTTCCATCTGCATTTCTTGCAACATAAAAATCGTCTGGATTTTCAGGAGCAATTGGTTCTCCACTTCTTATAACCATTGCAATTTTTAAAATTTCTTCGCCAGTTGGAACTCCATAAAATGTTCTAATATTTGGTATTGTAAGTTCATATAAATCTGTTCCTATTTCAGTAAATTTATACATTGCTTCATTAAGCCCCCAAGTAGTTACAACATGTTGCCAATCATTATTTCCTGAACTTTCGGAAGTTATTACTCCTGTGTGAGCATATACATCGCCAGAATATCCGGCAAGAGCACCATTACCCAATGTTGCATCAAAAGTAATAGTTACAGAACCATCTTGAAGCGGAAATGCAGGGTTTGTAGTTACTACACCTATTTGACCATCGCAAGTTAGTTGTTCTCCAACAGTGTATGTATAGAAATCTCCTCCATTTTTATCATAATTAATTGTGAGTAAATCAAAGTCTTGCGTTGGATTATTTTTCACTGTTGAAAATATATAATATTTAACTTCGGTATTTTCTGCCAAAGTAGGAATTGTTGCTGTTCCTGTTGTTCCTGTGAAATTTACTGCTAATAAATTTGATGAAGTCCAATTGTTATTTGTATATCTCACATAAAAATTCTCATCAGTTGCTTTTGTCTGATTTATTTCTACTGTAATATCAACATCATCAGTAGCAGTTGGCATTTGCGGACTTCTTGAAACGGAAGTTATTTCGGCAGGTTCGGAAGAAGTTTCCATAAATATTGCACGAGTATCGGCATATCCGGTATTTTCAAAATTCATTGTGTACCACTTGTTGTTTGAAAGTGTTATTGAATTATTGCTTCCACCACCTGAATTATTATATGTATATGTTTGAATAGAATTAATATTAACATTTACAACATCTACCCACTTATTTGACCAATAATTAGTTGACGGTCCGCTTGTAAAAGCAAATTCATAAGTACCTTCCACAAAATTGCCACTGCTTGATGCAACATTAAATTTTGTTTGATAAATTGAACTTAAATCTGACACCAACATAACTTGTCCGCCTGTTGTTTGACTTTCTCCTGCGAGAATAAGATTTGTGGGAGGATTTGTCCAACCATCCCAAGCACCAGGCATATTTAATCCTTCGGGTGCATATATTTGAGCTGATAAATTATTTGAGATTAAAATTGATAATGCAATTAATAGTGTAATTGTTATACGTTTCATATTTTTATTATTTAATTATTCTATTGTTGAATTGCTTCATCTGTTAGGGATAAAGTCTTTGCATCAATTTTATGTGTATCTGTCAGAAATATAACACCTGCTTATTCAGTTGCATTTGTAATATCTAATTTTCAAAATTATACTCATATTATTTCAAATATTTGAATTTAAATTTCTAAATATTGTTTTACATATTCATTGAAAACAAAAATAGTTTTACAAAATAATAACAAATATTGTGCAGATTCCCATACTATATTTATTTAAGTTTGCCTGTAAAAATAGTTAAGAAATTGTTAATTATAAAGGTTTAAGGGGTATTTATTGTTGCAAACGACACCGCAAACGATTGCGTTTAAACATAAAAAAAGTCTGCAATAAATTGCAGACTTTTTTATAAAATTTGTTAAAAGCTAATTATTTAACAATAAGTTTTTGAAGAGATGTACCTTCATTAGAAGATAGTTTTACAATATACATTCCTGATGTAAAACCTGTTAGGTTTATTGTATTACTGTTTCCACTTAAAACAAGTTTTCCTGTTAAGTCAATTACTTCATAATTTGCTTTTTTTGATAATTGAAAAATTCCTGTTGATGGGTTTGGATGGATGTTTATTGAAATGTTTTTAATGTTTTTAATTCCTACAACGTGTGCTGTTTCGTCTCCAAAAACATCATTAATAGTAACATTACTTGTACCTACTGCTAATAATCTGTTATTACCACCATTCCACTCACCGTTATCCCAACTTGGAGATGCAGCGGTTGCTTTAAATGATTTATATTCATAGTTTCCTTCAGCTACATCGTTTAAAACAATAGAATAAACTCCATCGCCATCATTATCAAACAATTGGGTTTGAGCATCACTTCCTGGCGTTGACCAAGCAGGAGTAAATATATTCCCAGCCATATATGCATCATCAGTTCCAACAACAAACCAACCACTTGTAATAGAGTCAGTCAAATCAACATTAAAAGTTACAGTTACCTGTGCGAATAAGTTTGCAGAAAAAAATATCACTGCAATAAAAGTAAAAAATCTTTTCATAATATTATATTTTTAAAAAGTTTATAAATTTAATTTCAATGTAAAGTTAAAAGTAAATAAAACAAAAAACAATAATTAGATAGAAAAATAACCGCAAACGATTGCACTTTTTTAAGAACTATTTTGTAAGAAAATCATAATATTTACTAAAAACAAACTTTCAATTATACTTAGAATTATTATATTTGAACAATAATAATATTTTATGATATGAGTATAAATAAAAAATTTGGCACAGCACCTGTTTTCTTTACAGCAATTTCAACAATACTTGGAGCAATATTATTTTTAAGATTTGGCTCAGCTGTTGGAACACTTGGTTTTTTTGGTGTTGTTATGATTGTTATTTTAGGACATGTAGTAACAATTCCAACAGCTCTTGCAATCTCTGAAATTGCTACAAACAAGCGTGTTGAAGGCGGTGGTGAATATTTTATAATATCTCGTTCTTTTGGTTTAAATATTGGAGCTACAATTGGTATTGCCTTGTTTTTTTCGCAAGCTATAAGTGTTGCATTTTATGTAATTGCTTTTACCGAAGCATTCGATTTCTTTTTTGTATATATAAAAGACACTTATAACACAATTCTTCCAAGGCAAGCAGTTAGCATTCCGATGATGTTATTATTGTCAGCTTTAATTCTAACAAAAGGAGCAAATGTTGGTGTGAAAGCACTATATTTTGTTGTTGTAATTCTTGGAATTTCATTAATATTATTCTTTTTAGGAACAACAGAATATGCTGCACAATCAGACTTTAGCTTTGCAAATGCAGAATTTAGGAATTTAGATAAGTTTTTTATTGTTTTCGCAATAATTTTTCCTGCTTTTACAGGAATGACAGCAGGGGTTGGTCTATCGGGGGACCTGAAAAACCCAAGAAAATCTATTCCTACAGGAACAATTGCAGCAACTCTTTTAGGATTAGTAATATACTTTTTTATAGCATACAAGTTAGTTATTTCTGCTAGCCCAAATGATTTAATAAATGACCAATTTATTATGGGAAAAATATCAATATGGGGAATGATTGTTATTCCAATTGGTTTAGCAGCTTCAACAATATCGTCTGCACTTGGTTCAGTAATGGTTGCTCCTAGAACATTGCAAGCATTGGCAAAAGATGCATCTTTTCCTATTCAAGGAGTAAATAAATGGCTCTCGCATGGAAGAAAAAAAGATAATGAACCAATAAATGCATCTCTTCTTACAGTTATAATTGCATTAGTATTTGTTAGTTTAGGTAATATTGATACCGTAGCTCAAATTATTTCAATGTTTTTTATGGTTACTTATGGCTCACTAAGTTTGATTTCTTTGCTAAATCATTTTGGTTCTTCTCCATCTTATCGTCCTTCGTTTAAATCGAAATGGTATTTATCATTAATAGGTTTTGTTGTATCTGTTTGGATTATGTTTAAAATTAATATGACTTATGCAACTATTGCAATTATATTAATGGTAATTCTGTACATTTATATCAGTTCTTATAACAAATCTAGGAAAGGACTTGTTTCAGTATTTGCAAATGTTATTTTTCAACTTAATAGGATATTGCAAGTATTTTTGCAGAAGCAAAGCAATAAAGAAGAATATACAGAATGGAGACCAAGTGCAATTTGCATTTCAAAAAATTCTTTTAAACGCGATAATGCTTTTCGCTTATTGAATTGGTTATCATACAAATATGGATTTGGCACTTATTTACATAGAATTGATGGTTATTATTCTAAAAGTACTTATGAACAGTCAGAAAAAGAGTTAAAGAAACTCCTTAAAAATGTTGGGACTAATAACTATGTGTATATTGATACTATAATTTCACCTTCATATACTTCGGCAATTGCACAAGCAATACAAATACCAGGTATTGCGGGTATGGAAAATAATATGGTAATTTTTGAATATGATAAAGAAGAGCCAACAGGATTAAAAGAGATTATTGATAACTTCAAATTAGTAAATGCAGGGAATTTTGATGTTTGTATTTTAGCATCAAGCCGAAAACCTGTTTATTATAAGAATGGAATTCATATTTGGCTAAGAAATGCAGATGGAGAGAATGGCAACTTAATGATTTTACTAAGTTTTATAATTTCAGGACATCCAGATTGGAAGAGTGCAGGAATAAAAATATTTAATATTTGCAAAAAAGAAAAATCTAATGAAGTTAGAGAACAATTAAACAAGCTTGTAACAGAAGGAAGATTGCCCATTACACTTCAAAACATTGAAATAATAATCCAAAAAGAAGACGTTTCGGCAAAATCAATAATAAATGAATACTCAGCCGATGCCGCTCTTACCATAATTGGTTTTAGAGATGAACTCCTTAAGCATGAAGAAAATAATTTCTTTACTGGTTATGATGATGTAGGAAATATACTTTTTGTAAATTCACATAATGAAAAAATAATTGAATAATTTTTAACTATATTCTAAAAAAACTTATAATGAAAAAATTAAGCAATAAAGACTTACAGTTTTTAAATAACTGCCTAAAAGAAAATGAGAAAATTGAAGCTGTAAAATTTATCCATAAAGTAACAGCATATAATTTAAAAGCTTCAAAAGAAATTATAGATTTGTTTTTTGAAAACCCAAGTTTTTTTAATGATTTTGAATATCAAGATACGATAAATAAAAAGCAAAATAATAAAAGTTTAAGTGATAATGACAAAAAATATTTAAACTCAATAATAAAAAGTGGCAAAAAAATAGAAGCTGTAAAATTTATTTATGAGAAATTTGGAATAACATTAAAAGAAGCCAAAGAATATGTTGATAATTTTAGTTATAAAACTGAAGAAACTAAAAATAACAATATAATACAAGAAAAAGATCCTGTTTTTAAGAAAATAAATAAAGAACCAATTTCTTTTAAAAAAATAAAAGACAGAGAGAAAAAAAGAAAAATAAAATCTAATTCAGGTTGTTTGCTGACACTTTCTCTTTTTGTAATAATTGGAATAATAATTACAACAAGCTTTCTACACTTATTCTAAAATTAAAAAGATTGATTAACAAAATAAAAATAACAGGAGCATCAGAGCATAATTTAAAAAATATTGATGTAGAAATATTACACAATAAAATCACTGTTGTTACAGGAGTTTCAGGTTCAGGAAAATCATCATTAGTTTATGATATTATTTATAACGAAGGGCAAAGACGATACCTCGAAACTTTCTCAACACATGCAAGGCAATATTTAAAAAGATTAAAACGCCCTAATGTAACAAATGTAACTGGATTGTTACCAGTAATTTCTGTTAATCAAAAGACAGTTATACGCAATCCACGTTCCACAGTAGGAACAATGTCTGAACTAAATGATTATTTACGCTTACTATTTGCTCGTTTAGGAAAAAGCCAAAAAGTAATTAATAAAAAAATTGAACGAAGACTTTTTTCTTTTAATTCTACTTACGGAGCTTGTGAACATTGCAAAGGTTTAGGTATTGAAGATGTAATTGATGTAAATAAAATTATAAAAGATGACAATAAAACTTTACGTGAAGGAGCATTAGTAATTACTACGCCAACAGGTTATACAATTTATTCACAAGTTACTATTGATGTAATGAATGAAGTCTGCAATGCACACAATTTTAATGTAGATATTCCATGGAAAGATTTAACTGAACAACAAAAGAGAATCATTTTATACGGAACTAATATTATAAAAATTCCTTTTGGAAAACATACCTTAGAATCTCGAATGAAATGGAGTGGCATCACTGCAAAACCCCGTGAAGAAGGGCATTATAAAGGCATTATTCCTGTAATGGAAGAAATTTTAAAAAGAGATAGAAATAAAAATATCCTTCGATTTGTTACAACGAAGAAATGTTCTGCTTGCAATGGAAAACGTTTAGGAAAAGATGCACTCAAAGTTTTATATAAAAATAAAAATATTGCTGATTTTTTAGAAATGACTATTGAAAACTTGCATAAATATTTTAGTGAAATAGAATTTAATAAAAATGAACAAGAAATTTTATATCCAATTAAAACAGAGATACTTAAACGAACAGGTTTGTTAATTACACTAGGATTATCTTATTTAAAATTAAATCGGGTTTCAACAACTCTTTCTGGTGGCGAAGCTCAACGCATAAGGTTAGTAAACCAAGTTATAACACAAGTTAGAGGAGCTTTATTTGTGTTGGATGAGCCATCAATAGGACTTCACCCAAAAGATAATAAAAAAATGCTATCTGTTTTGCAAAAACTTGTAAATAATGGAAATACAGTTTTAGTTGTTGAGCATGACAAGGATACTATCCTAAATGCCGACCAAATTATAGACATTGGTCCTTTGGCAGGAATAAATGGAGGGGAACTTCTATTTTCTGGTTCTGTAAATGATTTTATTTCTGGCAAACAAAAAAATAGTATTACACATAAATACCTTCATAAAAAACATAATTTATTTTTTAAAAGAAGAGTTTCAGAAAAATACCTTAAAATAAAAAATGCATCACATAATAATCTTAAAAATATTGATGTAGAATTTAAAATTGGAGTACTAAATGTTGTAACAGGAGTTTCTGGAGCAGGAAAATCAAGTTTAGTGCACAATGTTTTGGCAAATAAATTAAAAACTGTTATTAATAAAGCAACTAATTTACAAATTGGTCAATGTGATGATATTCAGGGAATTGAATACATTTCAAAAATAATTGAGATAAATCAATCTCCTATTGGTAGAACACCAAGAAGTAATCCAGCAACATATACAAAACTGTTTGATTACATAAGGGATTTATTTGCAAGCCTCCCTACATCAAAAGAAAAAAAATGGACAAAAGGACGTTTTTCATTCAATAATAAAGGAGGAAGATGCGAAACTTGCCAAGGTGCAGGCGTAATACAAGTTGGTATGCACTTTATGGGAAATGTTGATATTATTTGTGATGAATGTAATGGAAAACGTTTTAATTCTGAAACACTTTCAATAAAATACAAAGGAAAAAATATTTTTGAAGTATTAGAGCTAACAGTTGATGATGCCTGTATATTTTTTAATGATAAAGCAAAACTTATGCAATACCTTTCAACACTTCAAGCATTAGGTTTAGGCTACATAACACTTGGGCAACCAGCAACAACCCTCTCTGGTGGTGAGGCTCAACGAATTAAACTTGCAACAGAACTTAGTAAAAACACAAAAGGACATACGCTTTATATTTTTGATGAACCAACAACAGGTTTGCATTTTTACGATATTGAAATCTTTCAAAAATCAATAAATGCTTTGCTTAATGCTAACAATACTGTAATTATTATTGAACATAATACCGATATAATTAGTGCAGCAGATTACATTATTGATATTGGCCCAGAAAGTGGCGAAAAAGGAGGAAAAATTATTGCCACAGGAACCCCTGAAGAAATCGCAAGCAATAGAAACTCTGTTATAGGGAAAGAACTTAAATTATTATCTGAAAACAATCATTATAGAATTAAAAAAAACAAAACTTTTAACATAGCAAATCCCATTGAATTTAAAGGTATTTCAACACATAACTTAAAAAACATTGACGTATCAATTCCTATTAATAAATTAACTGTTATTACAGGTGTTTCTGGTAGTGGAAAATCATCTTTGGCTTTTGATACAATTTTTGCTGAAGGTCAGAAACTTTATTCCGAAAGTCTTCCAAACTATTTTAAAACATTCATAAAACAAAAAGGCGATGCTCGTTTTGAAAAACTTAAAGGAATGACGCCTGCCATTGCAATTAATCAGAATTCAAAAATACAAAGTCCTCGTTCTACACTTGGTACTGTTACTGAAATTTACGACTATTATCGCCTTTTATATGCAAGAGTTGGAGCAAATAATTTACTAAGTTCATTATTTTCATTTAATCATGAGCAAGGGGCTTGCAGTAAATGTAAAGGTTTAGGATATAAGATTGTATGCAATCCTAACAGGTTAATATCAAAGCCAAAACTTTCTATTGAAAACGGAGCAATGAACGGGCACAAAACAGGAAAATTTTATGGCGATATTCATGGGCAATATATTGCAATACTTAATGAAGTTGGCAAACAATATTCAATAAATTTTTCACTTCCGTGGAAAGAATTAAATGAAGATGCACAACAAATTGCAATGTATGGAACTGGCAATAAAATGTATAATGTTATTTGGAAACACAAACGTAAAAATATTGAAGGCACACATAAATTCAGCACAAATTGGCAAGGTTTTGTAAACTTAATTAATGAAGAATTTAACAGAAAACATGCCGACAAGCGTGGTGATGATATGTTGCCAATCATGAAACATGAACAATGCGAAGTTTGCAAAGGAACACGTTTAAAAAAAGAAGCACTAAGTATAAAATTTGCAAACAAAAACATTGCTGAATTATCTGCATTATCGGTAAAAAATAGTATAGCCTTTTTCAATAAAATAAAAAATAATATTGCAGATAAAAACACACTAAAAATTAGTAAAGATTTACGTTTTGAAATTCTAAATCGCTTAGAAGTATTAAATAAAATAGGGCTTTCATATCTTACAATTGATAGAAGAAGCAATACTTTGTCGGGTGGTGAAGCAAGACGAATGCAACTTGCAGGGCAAATTGTTTCGGGTCTTTCAGGTATAACTTATGTTTTAGATGAACCGAGTGTTGGTTTGCATAACTCTAACACAGAGCAACTTATAAAGCTTTTAAAAAATCTAAGAGATAATGGAAACACAGTTGTACTTGTTGAGCATGATGCTAAAATAATATCTTCTGCTGATTATATTATTGACCTTGGAATAGGTGCAGGTAAAGAGGGAGGGAATATTATTGCAGAAGGCAACCTTCAAAAAATAAAATCTTCGCAAAAATCATTAACTGCTAAATATTTAAATAATCCTATAAAAATTATTTCAGAAAAAAGGAAATTAAGCAAAGGTATTTCAATAAAAAAAGCAAATGCGAATAACTTAAAAAATATTAATGTTGATTTGCCTTCTGGCGGAATTATTGCCATAAAAGGTGTTTCTGGAAGTGGAAAATCAAGTTTACTTTTTGATGTAATACATAAATCGTCGCAACAAAATATGCCTGTAAATTGCGAAAAAATTTCTGGTTTTGAGCAATTCGATAAAATTATAAAACTTGACCAAAGTCTTCCAGGAAAAAGCTCTACAAGTAATTTAGCAACATATCTTGGCTTTTTTGATGCTATAAGAGATATTTTTGCAAATACAAATTCTGCAAAAGAACAAGCTATTAAAAAAACACATTTTTCATTTAATACCAAAGGCGGAAGATGTGAAACGTGCAAAGGATTAGGCAAAATAAAAATTGCAATGGATTTTATGTCAGATGTTTACACCGTATGTGAGGATTGTAAAGGAAAACGTTATCAAGAACATATTCTTAAAATAAAATATAAAGAAAAATCTATTAATGATGTTTTAAATTTAAGTGTTTTAGAAGCCTGTAATCTATTTTATTCCCACAAAAAATTAGAGCCTTATTTTAAAATACTAAAAAAAATTGGCTTAGATTATTTGCAATTAGGACAAGCCTTAAACACTTTTTCCGGAGGAGAATTGCAACGTATAAAATTAGCAAGTGCATTAATTGAAAAAAAAGATAAAAACACTTTATTTCTATTGGATGAGCCAACAACAGGACTTCATTTTAAAGATGTTGAAACTTTAATTATTTTAATGAATGAAATGGTAAATAATGGTCATTCCATAATTCTTACAGAACATAATCAAGATATTATTAACCATGCAGATTATATTATTGAATTAGGACCAGAGGGTGGGGAAGGTGGAGGCTATTTAATGTAATGATATAAATGTTTTATTATTTTTTTATTGTCCCCTCAAAACTTTTAACAAAATCTTCAAATTTTTGAGTCTTATACTTCCCTCCTTTTAGGTATGACAAAATTCGCTCAAACTGATAAGCTGAAATAAAACCATGTACTTCATTAATCTTCTGTTTTTTATAATTTACAAAGACAAAAGCAGGAAATTTAAAACTTTGTTGTAAAAGAGCTTGGGTTAACTTATGAGGGTTTCCTTTTCCATTTCCTGTAAGTTCTTGTCCAAACAAATAAACTTTTTCTTGCGATGCAGCATTAAATTTTACAGGATAGAAATTATCATTAATTAATTTGGCAATTATTGAATCCTTAAAAACTATACCTGTCTCAATTTTACAAGATTGGCACCAATCTGTATGCAAATAAATTAGTAAAGGTTTTTTATTAACCAAACATAAATTCGATGCTTCTTTTACAGAATACCATTTTACAACACCACTAGTATCAGGCTTTTGCAAATCTGTTTCTTTAGCAAGTTCTTCTTTATAGTTTTTATGATAATTATGTTGGTAAAGATATTTCCAATCATCATAATTCATTGTTAGATTTATATCTTCAGAAAAATAAACCAATAAAGGTTCAATTTCTTTAATTTTCATGTAACCAGGAATCTGGTACATTTTCCTTTGCCTATCAATATAAACTATTGTTGGAAAAGAAAAACGTCCTTTCAAAATAAATTTTGCAAAATCATGCTTCGGTTTTTTGCCAATTTTAGGATTTGTATAAGTTTTTCCTTGGTATTTAATGGTATCAAAGCCCTCAGCATCAAAGCGAACAGGATAAAAATTATTATTTATGTAAGCAGCAATTCCTTTATGAGCAAAAGTTGTTTTCATCATGTGCTTGCACCAACCACACCATTCTGTATAAACATCAATTAACATTGGTTTCGGAAAAATTTTGAATAAACTATCAGCCTCTTCTATTGTGTACCATTTTATTGGAGATGGTTCAACTGTAATTTGAGAAAATGATGTATTAATAAAAAATATAAATATTAATATTAAAGTATTTTTTTTAAGCTTTACCATAGAAGTTAAATAAATTCAAATATTTTTGCATGTTTTAAAAAATAACGCACAATTATAATAAAAATTTCATAATATAATAATGAAGCAGACTCTAATTATACTATTCTTAATATATACAATACAAGTAAACTCACAAAATTATAATAAAAATTATTTTCGTTCACCTTTAAATATTCCAATTCGGTTAGCAGGTAATTTTGGAGAAATAAGAGCAAATCATTTTCATTCAGGCATAGATATAAAAGTCCCTTTTGTTGGAGTTCAAATATATGCACCTGCCGACGGTTATGTTTCAAGAATTAGAAAATCGGCAGATGGTTATGGAAATGCTTTATACATTACACATCCAAATGGTTTAATGACAGTTTATGGGCACATGCAAAAGTTTAATAAACAATTTGAAAAATATGCTAAAGATATTCAATATAAAGAAAATAGCTTTGAGTTTACAAAATACCCAGATTCAACAGAACTAAAAGTTAAGAAAGGTGAAATTATTGGTTATGCCGGTAACACAGGGCGTTCTTATGGGCCACATGTTCATTTTGAAGTAAGAGAGGCTGATAAAGATGTTCCAATAAACCCTTGTTATTTTAATTTTGTTATAAAAGATAATATAAAACCAAAATTCTTTAAATTAATGGCTTATGCTTTAGATGAAGATGGTAAGATTAATGGTTCTTTCAAAAAACAAAAATTTAAAGTTTATAAAAAAGGCTCTAATTATTTTATAAACAAAACAATTAACTACTCTGGAAAAATTGGTTTTTCAATAAATGCAAATGATTATTTGAATGCAACACGAAACACACAAGGCATATATTCAGTAAAACTATTTTTAGACGATTCTTTAATTTATGAACATCATCTTTTTAGAATCCCTTTTGAAGATACAAGATACATAAATAGCTTTATTGATTTTGAAGAAAGAAAAACGACAAACCAAAAATTTCAAAAGTGTTTTATTGAACCAGGTAACAAATTAGATATTTATAAATTTGGCAAAGAAGCTGGTATTATTAATGAAATAGAAAACCATAAAATAAAAATTGAAATTGCTGACATATATGGGAATAAAAGCAATTTATTCTTTAAAATTAAAGGCGAAAAGCTTATTATAAAAAAACATAATTACAAAAAAATGTTTTATTATAATAAAGATAACTTCCTTGAAAAAGAAAACTTTAGAGCATACATTACAAAAGGAACATTATATAAAGATATTGAACAAACTTACGAAGTTTTTCCTAAGAAAAAAGATTTATATTCGAATATATATATGTTAAACTCATATAAAATTCCAGCTCATAAGAAAATACATATTGCAATAAGCACAAAACAATTACCTAAAAATTTAGTTAATAAAGCATTAATTGTACTAATTGATAAAAATGGGAACTATAAATCACTAGGAGGAAGCTATATAGATGATTTCCTTGCAGTTGGAACAAAGCAATTTGGGAAATTTGCAATTGCTGTTGATAATATACCTCCCCAAATAATTGAAGAAAATTTTAATGAAGAAAAAGACTTTACTTCTAAAAAGAAAATTTCATTTAAAATAAAAGATAATTTATCAGGAATTGGAAAATATAGTGCAAAAATTGATAAAAAAATAATAATTTTCGAATATGACAAAAAGAATGATAGAATTAGTTACGCCTTTGATAATCACATAGATTATAACAAAAAACACGTATTAAAAATTATTCTTTTTGATAAAAAAAACAATCAAACAATTTACAAAACAACTTTTTTTAAGTAAATTGCAGCTTATAACTAACTTATTATAAAAAAATGAAAGTTTTAATTGTTGAAGATGATAGAGCTTCAAGGTTTTTCTTAGAAAGTCTTTTGGAAAGTAATGGTTATGATTTTCGTTCTGCAGCAAATGGAATTGAAGGTTTAAATATATTTGAAGAATACGTACCAGATATTGTCCTTACTGATATTCAGATGCCTATAATGGATGGCTTAGAATTGTTAGAAGCAATAAGAGATGCAAAGTCAGATACTATTGTGATAATGGTTACGGCTTTTGGAACAGAGAATTATGCCATTCAGGCATTACATCTTGGAGCAAATAACTACCTTAAAAAACCTGTTTCAGGACAAGAACTCTTAAGACTATTAAAAAAATATAAAGCAATTCTTACAAGTAAATATTCTCCTGATGCTTTGCCTGGTAGATTAGTTAATAGAAGGTTTACACTTGAGTTTAATACTGAATATAATAAAATTCCTAAAATTGTTGATAAAGTAATTGTAGAATCAAATTTAGATATTGAAGACAATGAAAAAATTAATATTGAACTCGGGCTTGTAGAACTTATCACAAATGCCATTGAACATGGCAATTTGAATATTGATTACATAGAAAAGCAGAATGCCCTAGACCAAGGCTTTCTTGGAGACTTATATACTGACAGAATGAAAAACCCCGTATATAAAAACAGAGCAATTACTATTGATTTCTTTGCTGATCCCGAAAAGTTTCAATGGACAATTATTGATGAAGGAAAAGGTTTTGATTGGAAAATACTTCCAGACCCTACAGATGAAGACCATATACTAGAACTAAATGGAAGAGGTGTATTTATTAGTAGATTTTTATTTGATAAAGTTGAATATGTCGGCAATGGGAATACTGTTATTGCAACAAAATTTATAAAAAATCTTGCATAACTAAAAAATTACCGTTAAAATTTGTTAAATATTTGATTATAATGAAATAATAATAATACGCATGCGTTATGTTTTTGAAATTAAATTATTAATAAAATAATATAAGCGTATGAACAGAACTTATACTTTTTTTCATTTTGCTATATTAAGATCAAATAAATCAAAAGAACAAATTGTTAAAGAAAAAAAATCATTGAGTGCAGTTTTTAAAAAATATTCAAATGCTTTAAGCTATTTTAAATTTAGCCCAAGTGATGAAGTTGTTAACAATATTCTTAAACATGCTGATTTATAGCACTTAATATAGTCAAAAACTTAACCGCCTTTAGGCGGTTTTTTTTTGCTTATTTTTGTATTTTTGTAAATTATAAAATTCTAAAAATTAGCACTTTAAATATACAAGTCATAAATATGACTATTCGTAAAATATAATAATGAAAAATAAAATTAAAATAATACATAAGTTAATAAGAATTGCATCAATATTAATTATCATATTTTTATTACAAAGCACAAGTAAGCCAAGTAAAAATAAACTAAAGAGTTCAATAAATAAGTGGGTAGATGCGAAAATGGCAAATATGACACCTGACGAAAAATTAGGGCAACTATTCATGCTTGCGGCATACCCAAAACAAGGGAAAGCCAATAAAGATTTTTTAACAGGAATTATAAAAAAATATAAAATTGGTGGTTTAATAATGTTTCAAGGCGGACCTGTTAGTCAAGCAAAACTCACAAACTATTACCAATCAATTTCAAAAACTCCTTTAATGATTGCAGGTGATTATGAATGGGGATTATCAATGCGACTTGATAGTACAGTTCGCTACCCAAGACAAATGATGTTGGGGGCAATTCAAAATGATTTATTAATAAATGAATTTAGTGTTGAACTTGCAAGACAATTAAAACGCATAGGTATTCATATAAATTTCGCACCTGTAATTGATGTTAATAATAATGCAAATAATCCTGTAATTAATAGCCGTTCTTTTGGTGAAAATAAAGAAAATGTAAGCAAAAAAGGTTTAGCATATATGATTGGTTTGCAAGAAAATAATATCCTTGCCGTTGGTAAACATTTCCCGGGGCATGGTGATACAGATGTCGATTCTCATAAAGATTTACCCGTAATTCTTCACTCAAAAGAAAGATTAGACTCTGTTGAAATGTACCCTTTTAAAAAACTTATAAATACAGGGCTTGGCGGAATAATGATTGCACATTTGAATATCCCATCATTAGACGCAAGGGAAAATGCAGTTTCAAGTCTTTCTAAGCCAATTGTTACTAATCTTTTAATAAAAAAACTTGGCTTTAAAGGCTTAATTTTTACAGATGCCCTAGGGATGAATGGAGTTACAAAACACTACAAACCTGGAGAAACAGAAGTTGCAGCATTAGTTGCAGGTGTTGATATTTTGCTTATGCCTAAAGATGTTCCACTAGCTTTTCAAAAAATTAAAAATGCAATAAAAAAAGGAAAAATTAGTCAACAAGAAATAGATTTTCGGTGTAAAAAAATATTATTTGCAAAAAAATGGTTTGGACTCGAAAATTATAAAAAAATTAATACAAATAATATTTATGAAGATTTGAATTCAGAATATGCAAATTTCTTAAAAAATAAATTAGTTGAAGCATCTTTAACATTAGCAGTCAATAAAAATAAAATAATTCCATTTCAGAACTTAGATACAGAAACAATCGCTTCAATATCAATAGGAAATGGATATGTAAGCAACTTTCAAAAAACACTTAATTTATATGATGATGTCGAGAATTTTACAATAAATAAATCTGCAAAAATTGAAGATTTTAATAAACAAATAAAACAACTCGAAAGGTTTGATAAAGTAATAATAAGCATTCATAAAATGAATCGCAGACCTCCAGTATTCGGTATTACTAAAAACACTATTGATTTTGTAAATAAATTAGCAAACAAAACAAAAGTAGTACTTGTTCTATTTGGAAACCCTTATGCACTTAAACAATTTAAAAATCCCGAAAACTTAAAAGCTGTTTTGGTTTCATATAACGATTGGAAATTAACAAGAAACCGTTCAGCACAACTACTTTTTGGCGGAATAACAGCACAAGGGCGACTTCCAGTTTCTGCAAATAATTATTTTAAAGAAGGAATGGGCATCTTATCAATTAAACAAAGATTAAAATACTCAAATCCTTATGAACTAAAACTAAATGAAGACACATTAAAGAAAGTAGACTCTGTAATAAACAATGCAATTGCAGTAGGAGCAACACCAGGAGCAACTGTAATTGCTATAAAAAATGGTATTGTTTTTTACCATAAATCCTTTGGGTATCATACTTATAGTAAAAGAGTTAAGAATAAAAATACAGATATATATGATTTGGCTTCATTAACTAAAATATCATCAACACTTCCATCTTTAATGAAGTTATATGAAGAAGGAAAAATAGATGTAAATAAAAAGCTATCAAAATATTTGCCCGAACTTAAAAGTACAAATAAAAAAAATATAATTATTAAAGATATTCTTGCTCACCAAGCACGCTTGAAACCATGGATACCTTTTTATATCGATACTTATGAAGATGAAGAAAAAACAAAATTAGACAGTAAAATTTATTCAAAAACTAAAAGAGGGAAATTTACTGTACAAGTTGCTAATAATTTATACATTTCTGAAAATTACAGAGATTCTATCTATCAAAAAATATATGATTCTGAATTAAGAAGCAAAAAAAAATATAAATATAGCGACTTAGGTTTTATTTTATTTCATAAATTAATTGAAGATATTACAAAAGAACAACAAGAAGATTATGTTCAAGAAAACTTTTATGCTAAACTTGGAGCAAATACAACAGGATATTTGCCTTTAAAAAGATTTAACAAAAAAAACATTGTCCCTACTGAACAAGATAATTTTTACAGACATCAACTTTTACAAGGATATGTGCACGACTATGCTGCTGCAATGACAGGAGGAGTTAACGGGCATGCAGGTCTTTTTTCAAATGCAAATGATTTGGCAAAACTTATGCAAATGTATTTGAACTTTGGAAAATATGGTAAACAACGTTATTTCGCAAGCAAAACAATAAAAAAGTTTTCATCAAAAGCATTTCCTAAAAGTAAGAACAGAAGAGGACTAGGGTTTGACCGTCCTGTTCGCCCCGAAGGAGGTCCATCTTCGCAACTTGTTTCAAACCAGAGTTTTGGACATTCAGGTTTTACTGGAACACTTGTTTGGATTGACCCCAAATATGATTTTGTTTACATATTCCTTTCAAACAGAATAAATCCTACGAGCGAAAATAAGAAACTTTGGAAAATGGATGTAAGAACAAAAGTTCAGGACTATTTTTATAAATCTTTTCCTGATTTAGATACGACTTTGCTTGTTCAGTAAATTTACATATATATAAGTCACGGTGTGAATAAATTAGTAAATAGGTAAGTTTTCTAAAATTATAATTTGCTTTTATTTAATGATTCACGCCGTGACTACATAATTACTGCTAATTCAAAAAACAAATGAAAATATTAATTTTCGCAGCAGGTCTGGGAACACGTTTAAAGCATTTAACAAAAGATAAACCAAAAGCATTGGTTAAATTTAATGGAAAACCAATTTTAGAACATCTAATCCTTAATTTAAAATCGCAAGGATTTAATGATTTTGTAATTAATATTCATCATTTTGCTGACCAAATTGAGAACTTTCTTAAAGAAAATAACAACTTTAATTCAAATATTGAAATTTCTGATGAAAGAAAAATGCTTTTAGAAACAGGAGGAGGACTTCTTAAAGCAAAAACTTTTTTAATTGATGAAGAAAACTTTATAATTTATAATGCCGATATTTTTTCAGATATAAATTTAAAAGAACTCATTTCAGAACATAAAAAAAATAAAGCATTAGCAACTCTTGTTGTTCAAGAAAGAGAAACTTCAAGAAAACTTTTATTTAATGCAGAAAATGAACTTTGCCAATGGAAAAACTTTGCAACTAATGAAATAAAAGTTGCAAAAGAAACAAATAGCAAATTAAAAGCATGGGCATTTACAGGCGTTCATATTGTTAGTAATCAGGTATTTAAACATATTACAGAAGCAGGTAAATTCTCAATTATCGATTTGTATTTGCGGTTGGCAAAAGAACATAAAATATTAGCACACAAAGCAAACAATAACTATTGGTTTGATTTAGGAAAGCCTGAAAATATTATTAATGCTGAAAATTATATTAAAAATAATGCAACTTTTTAGCTTTTTACTCCTCTTATAAAATACACTAAAATTAATAAAATGAACAAACAAATTACAACATTAATTATCATTACATTACTTTTTTCAAATATATTGTTTGCACAAAAGCAATCAAAAATATCAAATCATTTAAATAAGTATATTGAATTAAAAGAACAAGACAATTATTCAGTTTTTATTTTTTTTAAAGATAAAGGAAGTAATATTTCACAGAAATTAAAAAATGTAGAAAGCCAACTTCCGGAACATTCAATAAAAAGAAGAAAGAAATTAATGAAGAATAAAACTTCAGTAGCAACTTTTTACGATATTCCAATAAATGAAAATTATTTTAATGAAACCGAGAAATATATTACAAAACTTAGGCATAAATTAAAGTGGCTAAATGCAATTTCGGCAGAAGTTACTAAAGAAAATATTGAAAAAATTGCAAGCCTTCCATTTGTGAAAAAAATTGACATTGTTAGAAAAGGAAAAATATCACGAAATGAAAATTTTATGGATTTTTCAAAAAATATAAGAAATAATCCTTTTAAAAATAGTCCTAAAATAACTGATTATAATTTAGATTATGGTGCGTCACTAACACAAGTAGAACAAATAAATGTTCCTTTAATTCACGATCTAGGCTTTCATGGCGAAGGTGTTCGTATTTGTGTTCTTGATGCTGGTTTTAACAACTTGGAACATCCTGCATTTGAAGATATGGTTTTTGATGGAAAAATTATTGGAAAATGGGATTTTGTAAATAACGATTCTAATGTAGATGATGAAGCTGATAGCGGGAATGGAAATCATGGAACAATGACACTAAGTACTATTGGTGGTTTTGAAGATGGAGAATTAATTGGACCTGCATATAAATCAGAATATATCCTTGCAAAAACTGAAAATACTGTTTCAGAGACTACGGTTGAAGAGGACAATTGGGTTGCCGCAATAACATGGGCTGAAGATAATTATGGACCAGATGTAAGCTCAACTTCACTAGGATATATTGATTTTGATGATGGCACAGGTTATGATGCATCGGAATTAGACGGCAATACTGCAACAATTACAAAAGGGGCTGATATTGCTGCAAGCCTTGGTATTTTAGTTGTAAATTCTGCAGGAAATGAAGGACAAGATAATCCTACTACAATTGGAGCCCCCGCTGATGGTGATAGTGTTTTGGCAGTTGGAGCTGTGTATTCTGATGGAGTTATAACAAATTTTAGTTCTATTGGACCTACGGGGGATGGAAGAATAAAACCAGAAGTTATGGCAATGGGTGCTAATGTTTATGTTGCTGAAGCACCTTCTGGAAATGGGTATGATAATGTAAATGGCACATCATTTTCTTGTCCTCTTACTGCTGGTGCTGCAGCTTTGCTAGTTCAAATGCTACCAACTGCCAGTAATATGGATATTATTGAAGCATTAAAAATGAGTGCCAACAATAGTGCCTCTCCAAATAATTACTATGGCTGGGGTATAATTGATGTTAAAGCTGCTTACGATTATTATATTGCAAGTAACATCAGCATTTTGAAAAAAACTATAGAAATTTCATCATTCCCAAACCCTGCAAATGATTTTATCTCTTTTAATTTAAGTAGTAATGAAAAGAATAATACTATCTATATTTTTGATCAAATAGGTAAACTGGTTAAAACTATTAATTATTCTAAAAATAAAAGTAATGTTAGTATTGCAGACTTACCTTCAGGA
>CAMZLW010000103.1 GCA_947311785.1 uncultured Ignavibacteriales bacterium
ATCATCTGAAAAGTGGTGTTTGTTTGCAATATTTTTCTTTTTAACTATCTAAAAATAAGCATCTTACACCTCTTTTCTCCTTTTTTGTTTTAGTTTTTTAAGTAGTTAATTGTTCTAGCAGTAAATTCATCAACAAGATATTTAACTGATTTAACTTCAAGAATAATTTTGTTGTAAACTACAAAGTCTGCATAAAAATTATGCTGAAGAATTATCCCTTTATAATCAACATCATATTGCTTCTCTCGTTCATAAGGGATATTTGCTTTTTTGAATTCATATTCCAAAGCATCTTTGTAAACAATTTCTAAAAAGCCAGGTCCAAGGTTATTGTGGACTTCAAAACAAATTCCAATTATTTTATAGCTGTCATCTTTATAAATTATATCAGTCATAATAACAAAAACCTCTGCCGCGAATACGCGAATGAAAATATGTAGAAAATAAAATTATTGAGCTGTTCAAAAAGAATGTATTAAACATAAAATTATGAGAGCGAAATCCTCTTGATTATTCCTTTTTATTCGTGCATTCGCGGCTAATTCTCTTTCCTTAATTAGAAAAATGTGTGTCTAATAAATTTTCGTATTGTGTAAGCATCGATTTATAAAACCACTTTTTAAGAAATCCACTTTTCTCCATTGTTATCTTTATGTGATTTCTGTTTTGAGTTAATTGGTGGACCAATCTAGTCTTCTCATCCTTTGTTAACTTAACTGCAAATGGGTCTTCAGCAATTTTTTCGCGGATTGATTCAAATGCTTTTACATCCTTGTAAAAATCATGATTGCCACTCATTTGGTCAATTGCTTGTTTGCAAAAGCTTGTAAGTAGTTTTGCCTCGTTTTTGTCAAAATCGTATGTGTAATTTTTGAATAGTTTCTTCATTAATAAAATCCTTTTGTTAAACTTTTAGTGAGAGTAATTTTTCTCTCATTTGTTGATATCCTGGTTTAATAATATTGTAAATATAATTTAATTTTTCATCGTGATTTATAAATGCCGATTTCATTGCGTTGATATTTAATTTTTCAATGTCGTCAAGTGTAATTCCAAAAACTTTTGTTGCAGTTATAAACTCGTCGGTCAACGTAATGTTGCTCATCAACCTATCATCTGTATTTAGGAAAACTCTAAACTTGGAGTTGTATAATTCCTTAAACGGATGGTCTTCAATTTTTTCAATGGCACCAGTATGGACGTTACTGTTAAGACAAATTTCAAGTGGAATTCTTTTATCTAAAATATACTGAGCTAAATTTCCGAGCTTAACAATTTTACCATCGTCATCGTAAACAATATCTTCTTTTAAGCGTGTTGCATGCCCAATACGATGTGAACCGCAATACTGTATTGCTTGCCAGATAGATTCCTTACCGAAAGCCTCGCCAGCGTGGATTGTAATATTAAAATTTTCTCGCATAATATATTGAAAGGCATCAATATGTTTTTTAGGCGGGTAGCCACCTTCTTCGCCAGCAAGGTCAAAGCCAACAACGCCTTTATCTCTGTAGTTTACTGCAAGCTCAGCAATTTCAAGTGAGTTTGTCATATTACGAAGTGAGCAAAGAATCAATCCGTATCCAACACCAAAATCTTTTTTGCCACGCTCAAGTCCAGTAAGGACGGCATTCATAACGTCATCGTAGTAAAGTCCGCCACTAAGATGAAGTGCAGGAGCAAAGCGTGTTTCAATGTAAACAATTCCGTCCTTGAGCATATCTTCCATCATTTCGTATGCTATGCGTTCAAGATTTTTTTTGGTTTGCATCACTGCAATTGTGTGTTCAAAGCCTTGTAGAAACTCCACAAGATTACCTTTGTTTGCTCCGCGGAAAAACCACTCGGCAAGTTCGGCTGGGTCTTTGGTTGGAAGTTTTTTGTAGCCTATTTCTTTGGCTAATTCAATTATTGTTTCTGGGCGTAACCCACCATCTAAATGGTCGTGAAGAAGCACTTTAGGAACTTCTCTAATAATTTTTTCTGTTGTCATTTTAACCTCATATTCTTGTATCAAAAAATATTCTTTTTGTTAGGTAATTGCAATGAAGAAGTAGCATAGTATTGCAAACGGATTTTAAATTTACTGTATTGCTATTGATAATTGTTTAGTTCACATTTTAGAAGTAAATTTTACAATTATAAAATTGTTACAAAGTAAGGAGGATGTATGAAAGAGATAAATCGACAAAAACCAATTCTTGTAACTGGTGGAACAGGATATATAGCATCGTGGATTATTAAATTGTTATTGGAAAAAGGCTTGGATGTTAGGGCCACAGTAAGAGATAAAAGTAAGAGCGAAAAGTTCAAACACTTGATAGAGATTGCCGAGAACAGTAATGGTAAATTTACAATATTTGAAGCCGATCTTTTAAAAGTCGGTTCATTCCAAGAAGCAATGGTAGATTGCGAATTAGTTTTTCATACAGCTTCGCCATTTATGATTTCTGGAATTAAAGATGCACAAAAGCAACTTATTGAACCAGCTTTAAACGGAACACGTAATGTGTTGAATAGTGCTAAAGAAAATAAATCTGTGAAAAGAATTGTGCTTACTGCAAGTGTAGTTTCAATGCACGGTGATGCAGTAGATATGCAAGATACAGAAAATGGAATTTTTACAGATAAAGATTGGAACACAACAAGCACAGCAACACACCGTCCGTATTCATACTCCAAAACTATTGCAGAAAAAGAAGCTTGGAAAATTGCAAAAACTCAAAATCAATTTGATTTGGTAACTGTTCATCCAGGCTTTGTGTTAGGAGCATCATTAACTAAGCGAAAAGATTCTGTAAGTATCGATTTTATGATTTCGTTACTAAATGGAAAATTAAAAACTGGAGTTCCAAATTTAACCCTCGGAATTGTAGATGTTAGAGATTTGGCTAAAGTCCATGTTGCTGCTGCATTTAATCCAGAAGCAGAGGGGAGATACATTGCATCGGCTGGCTCATCAACAATGTTAGAACTTGCAAATATTTTGCAAAAGAAATATTTAACTAAATTTAAGATTCCTAAAATGCAATTACCTAAAATTATGCTTTATCTTTTTGGACCATTGCAAGGGTTCTCGTGGAAATATGTTAGTCGTAATATTGGATTACCGTTAAAGTTTGATAATAGCAAAAGCATAAAGGAACTTGGAATCTCGTATCGTCCAATAGAAGAAACAGTTCTTGACCATGCAGAGCAAGTGATTAGGGATGGGTTGGTTTAGAATTATTGATCAAATATAGCTTTATTTAAAAATAGACTTAAATTTAATAACCAATTTTTCTTTTTGGTTTTTCGTCTTCCCTGATTAGTTGCTTAATTGCATCGAATATAATACTAATTTGATTGTCATGATTTTTGAACTTTTCATTAGTGGTTAGTTCAAGTTCTTTAATTTTTTGTGAAATTTTTATATTAGAATCGAGTGTTTTTCTCAGTTGAACAAAGGCTCTAATTATTGCAACATTAACTTCAATTGCTTGCTTACTCTGTAGCACACTGGATAGCATTGCAACTCCTTGCTCGGTAAATACAAAAGGTAAATACTTTGAATGTTGTCCTCGCTTTAAGGTGCCAGATTGACTCCTTAAAGAGTCAAATTCTTTTTGAGTTAGTTCAAACATAAAGTCTTCAGGAAATCTTTCAATATTTCTCCTAACAGCTCTCTTTAACCCAAATTCAGCATTAGAAAAGCACAAATGCTGAATCGCTCAAGCTGGAGTAAGGGATGACAACAATAATCCTTCAACCCAAAAGGTTATCAT
>CAMZLW010000104.1 GCA_947311785.1 uncultured Ignavibacteriales bacterium
CTCAAGCTGGAGTAAGGAATGACAACAATAATCCGTTAACCCAAAATGTTATCATCCCTAACTCCAGCTAAGGCGGGGCAGGTCGTCTTATGCATTGATAATTCTTAATCTGGGTCTTGTTCTTTCCAATCCTATTGCATAATCAGGGTTTAATTATTACTTATTATAAAGCAATATGAATGTTTTATTAATTTGGCAACTTTAGGTATTGCATAAATTCCATAAAAGATTGTCATTCATGCAATCTTTTTCCAAAGGGATTCCTTCGGAGTAGCTAGAATCTCACGCTATTACTGAAGATTCCCAATAGCAACATTCGGGAATGCACTAATAGAAGCCTTTGCAAAAAACGATGTAACTAGGTTTTCTATTTCTCGTTCATTAGCGGTAGTAAATTGCTATTAGGAAAATCTTTTATAAATATTTTTGTTTGTTCAGCTACTTTTAAAGAATCACTCTTATTTGAATAAATTGTAATTAAACAACTACGTGCTATTTCACTTTTTTTTGATAACGGTTCTTGTGAAACAACTTGTTCAAAAATTAAAATTGCTTTATCGTAATCTGCATTTTGAAATGCAACGTAGCCTTCATTAAAATCTGCCGCTTGTGGTTCAGCCCAATATATTGAGTCTTCTTTTTCTATTGTAACTTCAGAACGCCTAATACCAGCAACACCTTGCACTTTTGACGCTTCATTTTCTGTAAACAGAACATCAATTTTATTTTTCATTCTGTCTAACCAATCAGTTTCAAGATTAGCATTTTTCATCAGTTCAGAAACTTTAATTATTTTCAATTCACTCAGCTCACTTACATCACCATTATCCCAAGTAATTTCAAGTTCTGCGTCATCTGCGCCACGTATAATCCAATTTGAAAATATATTAGAGCCAACATCTACTGGCTTCCACTCTGATGTGCCATCAACAGTATATTCAATAGTACCTAGTAGAAAACTAACTTGCCCAACTTTTGTTTGTCCAAATAAAACTCCAGTAAAAAGAATAACTATAAAAAGTATTGTTGTTTTCATCTCGCTTATCCTATTTAATTTCTTTAATCTTTTTTGCATATTCTGGATTAATCTGTTCTATAATATTGTAATATTTTATAGCTTCATCATTTTTCTTTTGCTTAATATAGCAACGAACTAAGTTTGCCAAAATGCCAACATTTTGCTGATCGGATTTTAATGCTTTCAAATACTTACGCTCTGCATATCCAAAATCGTTTCTAAAATATCCTAAATTACCAAGATTAGTAAGTGCAACAATATTCTCTTTGTCGTATTGTAAAGTTCGTGTAAAATATATTTCGGCGTTATCGTACTCCCCTTTTTTTGCGTAATAAACACCCAACTTATTAAAAGTAAAAATATTTTTAGGATACAACTTTAGCACCTTGTGTAATTCCTCTTCATAAGTTTTATCTCTTGTTAATTTAAAACTTCTTAAATCCTTTTCCAGCTCACTTTTAATTAGTTCAATATTTACACTACTAGTAATTGGTTTGGAATTTGGAAAATTAATTGGTGGATATGTAATTGCTGCATTCTGAATTTCAACTATCTCAATGGGGTTATTTGCGGCTTTCTCTTCTTCATATCTATCAGTTGCAGATTTCCAACTTTCAACAAAAGAATTTTTTCCAATTACAGTAGTTTCTAATGGGAACCAAACTTTATTGAATTTTATAATTACCTGCTTATTGGATAAACCTTTTTCTTCTAGCTCATTAGGTGCAAGCCCAGTATTAAAGGCTAAGAACACATGACCAGGCACATCAATGTATGCAGTTTCAATTCCTAAAACTTCAAGTGTGTTGGATAGAAGTGAAACTAAATCGTCGCAATCTCCAGCTTTCTTTTCTAATGTTTGAATTGGGAACTGAACGTAATCTATTAAATTTGACATAGAAATTTTTTCGTACGATAAATTTGGATCTTGCACATAAGTCAAATTCATTTGTCGTAAGTATTCCCAAACTTGAGCCGATTGTAGTATTGGCTTGGGAACAGTGCTAAAACGATTATCGGCAAAACTAGTTTTAGCAATAATTTCGGATGTAGCAAAATTTCGTAAAATTTCATCTCGTGGATTTATAAAACTTGCAAGATGTTTTTTATCTTTCCAAGAAATTGAATTTAATTGATAAACCTTTACTGTTGATTTCTTTTCAATTTTTTTCTCGGTTTCACCTTTCATATATGTAGCTGTAACTGTAACGCTATACTCTTTATCCTCAGCCATAGAGGCAGTGATAAGCGAATTATCTAACTGTGCATAAATTAAGTTCTCACTCACTTCGTTTGGATAAATAATAGGAACAATTATTTTTGAAGGTTCGCTTAATAATCCAGGTGCAGTTACTTCAACAATAATATCATCATAAATTTCATTTTTAGTGTTGAAAATTGTTACAGCTCCTAATGGCTGTGAGTTGTAGTAACTTAAATAGGATGGGAAAATATCATCAAAATCAATTATGGTTATTTCAATTGGTGGACGTTTTTTATTATACTTTTCTCGTGCTAACAAAGCATTGCTTAACTCTTTTTCAATTTCTTTGTTTTCAGGAAAAAGAGTGTTAGCATTTGATAAATGCTTTACTGCCAAATCTAAGTTTTTTTTACGGGCATACATTCTACCAAGATTAAATGCTGCATCCACACTATTAGGGTTTAATTCTATTGCTTTCTCAAAAGCAACAATTGCTTCATCGTATTTACTAACCCTTACTAAGTCAATTCCGTAATCTAAAAATACTTTGTAATTTCTGTTATCCAATTCAACTGATTTTTTATATGCGGCAATTGCAGCACGCATATTTCTTTTTTTAGAATTAGCTTGAGCTAAATAATAATAGCTTTCAGCATTCTTATTATCTAACTTTATCGATTTTTCAATTTGAAATTCTCCATTAGCAAAATCCCCTTTTTCTATTAAAGCCTTTCCCCTTGCAGCGTAAAGCTTTGCACCTTCAATCCCACTATTTTCGGCAAGTTGATAAAGATTTATTGCATCTTGAATTAAATTATTTTCAACCAACAAATTACCAGCTTTAATATAGTATTCTTCTTTGCTATGCTTAAGTGCTAACTTTTTATAAATTCTACTTGCTTCATTTTTTTTATTAAGTTTTGCATAATTTTCAGCAAGGCTTACTTCTAATTTTTCTTTATCGGGAAATATTTTTAGTGCATCGTTACATGCTGTTACTGCACCTTCGTAATTTTTATCCAGAGCTTTGAACCGAATTAATTGTAACCATATTTTAAGATTATCTGGAATTACTTTTGTTGCTTCTTCAAGTTTAGTTGCACCCTCCCCAAACCTTAATAACTTTTTATACAAATTACTTTCATCCAAGTAAATTGAAGGCTCTGTAGGTGAAATCTTTTTCATTTCGTCATATAATTCAAAAGCTAAATCAAAATTATTTTCGTTATTTGCAACAATAATTTGAGTAGAATATATATTCATAATCTGATTAATAATTGCTACTTCATTTAAACTTTTAACAGTTAATAATTTTTTTATACTCTGCTTTGCATCTGTTTCTTTCAATTTAAGATAGTGCGAATACTCATCAACAACACCTTCCGAGTAACCACTTTTAAATCCATCTTGCGAAACAGCTTGCACAACATACTTATAAACTGCATCAGAATTTTTATAGTCTATTTCAAAATAATTTGTATCTATTTCGCTTAGTGGATTATATGTTTTGCCATTAAATTTTTGACGCGATACAATAAAGCTTGCACTTAAGTTATCGGTTATTTCCCAAGTAAGAATTCCAACACCACTATTGTTAACAAAGTATTTTATATTTATTGGAATTGCTGGAGCAATAGAAAATTTAATTGTTCTTTGACGTTGAGTTTGATTATTGAAAAATAAAAAACGATTGTTCGCCTGATTAAAGCCCATTGTTGAAACTTCCCAAATTGTGCTTTCATCATTTCCCTTAGATAGGAACTGTGCAAAAAGTTTTTTATCCCTAAAAATAGATACTACACCATCATTTTCGTTAAAGATAAATAAAAAGCCACCCTGCTTTGAAGCAATGGAAGTTACGTTTACATTAGAAATTATATTATTTATAGGAAACACTTTTATACGATTTTCAACAACAGAATAGACAAATATTTGCTCCCCATTTTCTGCTAAAATGTAAAGTTTATTATCACTAAAAGTGAGCTTGTTGGGATTTAGATTTGAAGTTGGAATATCATTTTTAAAAATTCCATCGCTCGAAAAAACATTAATTCTGTTATTATCCAAATCAGTTACGTAAAGGTTGCCTGCACCATCGGAAACAATATCGGTAGGAGTATCAAATTTTCCCGAAGCACTGCCCGATTCACCAAATGAAAAAGCATAACTTCCATTGGCAGAATTAAGAACTAAAACTTTATTTTCATCCTTATCAACTACAAATAATTTATCACCAAATACTTCAAGTGCAACTGGTTCAGAAAGTTTCACACCTTTACCAGTAAGGCTTTGCGGAGAAATTGTATAAATAATTTTACTACTATCAGAACAAATTATTGTACCATTAATAGTTATTGAGTATTCAAATCCGTTATTAAAAACTATGTCTATGGAAGGCGTACGCTTAACATCTTTAATAATTTTTAAGTCGTATTGAGGAAGTGTTTGTTTTAACTCTTTTCTCTCAACATCATTTGAAATTGTAAAGCTCTGAATTTCGTTAAAATCATTATCCAAAATAAAAAGTAAATCGTCATTCCCATCAATGCTTTTGGATAAAATTCTTGTAGGTTTACTAAATTGCTCTCTTCCTCTGTTTGAACTTTGAACTCCAATATTTTTACTTAGTGCCTTACCTGCACTATCAATATGCGTGGCACTACACCTTTCAACATCAATAATATAATATTCATTAAAGGAATTAATAGTAAAATGCTTTGGCTCTTTCATTTGAGCTAACGGAACATTTTTTATCTTTTTAAAGTTTTCGTTAAAAACTTCTATGCCATATCCATACGTTTTTTTTGTTAAAATATGAATATTATCTTGTGTGTCAACATCTACAGCAATTGGCTCAGAAACTTTAATACCACCTCTAAACAAGCCCTGTGAATTGAACTTTAACAAATAATTACTTCCATCATCAACAATAAATATGTTGGAATTGTTATCAATTGCCATATCAACTGGAGAATCGAAACTACCTAAATTACCATCAGAGTTTCCAAACATTTTTAAAAGTTTTCCATCTGCATTATATATCAACACTCTTTTACTATCTGCATCCAAAATAATTATTCTATTATCTTTAGATATTTCAATAGCAATTGGTTCCTTTAAGTAATTTCCAATAAGTTGTGCCTTTGTTTTAAGTAGTTTACCATCTTTATCAAAGCAAAAAACTTTAGCTAAATCATCATCCACTATGTAGATATTGCCCATATCATCTATCGAAAAGTCGGCTAAACTTTCAAACTTAACTTCTGCTATATTTGCAGGTATTGTGCTATTAAATTTTATGTTTGTTGTTGAAAATACTTGGCTGGAAAATAGTATAAATAGAATTAAACCTTTTTTCATAAATACCCTTATGAATAATTAAAAGTTGACTAAACTGATTATTTTATTTTATCTGGCACATCGTATAAGTTTTATAAAACTACTTTAAAGAGACAGAGAAATATAATGATTTCTATTTAAGAATAAAAGATATGCAATGTAAATTTATAACAGTAAATTTATAACTGTTAAATAATGGAGTTTTTAGAATGAACTCATCTATAATTCTATTTTTATTATTTTTCCATCTAACACTATTAATGATGAGAGTTTTAGAAACCATTTAGAATTTAATATCTTTTATCACACATATTAAGATAAAACAAATGAAAAACAGACCACTTAAACGATTTGGACAAAATTATTTAACTGACAGAAATACAATTCTTAAAATTGTTGATAGGTTTAATCCAAGTAAAGATGAAACAATAATTGAAATTGGACCAGGGCGTGGTGCTTTAACAAAAGAATTATCCTTGGCTTCAAAAAACATTACTGCAATTGAAATTGACAATCGTGTAATTGAAACTTTAGAAATTCAATTCCCAAATGTAAAATTCTTAAATCAAGATTTTTTAAAAATGGATTTTACTCAATTTAATAGTTCAAAAAAAATTAGAGTTATTGGAAATATTCCATACAACATTACTTCTCCAATATTATTTAGATTGTTAGAGAATCGCACTATTGTTTCTGATGCAATGTTAATGGTGCAATACGAAGTTGCCAAGCGGATGGTCTCTAGACCCAGGACTAAGGATTACGGAATTCTTGCCATAATATTAAACTACTTTGCAACAGTTAATTTGGAGTTTAAAATTCCTCCAACTGTTTTTAAGCCAAAGCCAAAAGTTGATTCTGCAATTATTAGTCTTAAGTTTAATAAAGAATGTGATGACAAATTAAATGATAGATTTTTTATAGACGTTGTTAAAGCAGCATTTGGAAATAGAAGAAAAACATTAAAAAATTCCTTGAAAAATAGTAGTTTCGGCGAACTGGATTTTTCAAATTTTAAAACCGATTTAAGTAAACGTGCAGAAGAGTTATCGATTACCGATTTTATTAAATTAGCAAAAGAGATACAACCTTTAATTGACAAATATTAGTTCTAAAAAATTTGCTAATTTGAACATCTACAAGATGATGTGCGAAATTTGATGTAATTATTTTTTCTTTTTACTGTAAAATCATCAGCAATTCAGAGTCAAAATTAAAATTCAATAAAACAACAAGTTACGAGATTAAACAGAAATATTTTTCCAGTTATTTCAGAAAACGCAAAAAAAAGGAGATAACGTTTTTCGTCAAA
>CAMZLW010000105.1 GCA_947311785.1 uncultured Ignavibacteriales bacterium
ATCTCTTTTATTTCTTCATAATTATTTAAATGATAACTCTAAAGAAAAAAACAATTTAAAACACTCAGCCAAAAAGATAAAGCTTGAAAAAACATCTTCTTTTTCATGGAAAGAAATTCCTGATTATTCCAAAATTACTAGAAACTTAATTTATTCTTTATCTACTCCCAGTGTGTATAGAACAGTTTTGCAAGATGCAACATATTCTTTACGTGTTGAAGCTAAAGATGTTAAGGAAAACTATGCTAAATTTAATGTAAGTGATTATTGGAATAATAGTGAAGTAGAATTTAAAATAACTAAAAATAAGTTGCATGCACGCTGCTATTGTAAAAAACCAAATACAGGTCTATGTAAACACCAAATAAAAACTTTGTTATTTATTGAAAATAATCTTGGAGATGATTTTTTTAATAAAATAGAAGGAAAAAGTTTAGAACAACACAAAACTAAAACATTAAAAGAATTTGGTTTGCCCGAAACTGAAAATTTTGATGACTGGTTTGAAATTAATTTTGCTTTTGGTAAACTTAATATCAAACAGAAAGAAAAAGCCCAAGGTTTAGTAAAAATAAAAAAATACAGAAATGAAGAACATAGATTAAATAAAATATTAAAAAGTAGGGAGGCAGGAATACTAACTCATATTTCAACAAATAATGGCAGTAAATTTGAAATAGGCTATGTTTTTTTGTTTGAATCTGAAAATGAGGAAATTAATAGAACTGTAGAAGTTCATCAAATATATGGCAAACCAAACAAAGCAAAAACGAAGTTGTCTTCATTAATAAGATATGTTTCCCAAAAAGAATACAATCATAATATTATTTTATCAGAAAAAGACGAAAAACTTAGAACTCTTTGCTCTCAAACAAGTTATGATAGTTACAGAACAGCATTTGACATAAAAAGTTTAGCGGACAAAAACAATCAAAATGCCTACTTGGAAGATATGAAATTTTATCTGCCCAAATTAGATGCAATATTTAATGAAATACCTGATAATCCTTTTGTTTATAAATCGTACAGTGGCATAAATAGAAATGATTTAATACAAATTAAGGCATCACAAAAGAAAATACAAATACACTTTGAACTATATGATGATGAGACATTTGTTTATCTTTCCATGTTTTTAAAAATTGATGACTTAATCATAAAAACAGATGATGAAAATTTAAAATTGCCTCATTTTTTAATTGTAGAATACAAAAGCACTTTTTATCTTCTTAATTCTGTAAAAGATGCTTTTACTATTATGGAATATTTTATTGTTCATGAAATTAAAACAGTAAAATCTGATTTTGACAACTTCTTTAATGATTTTGTAAAACCAATTTCAGAATTTTATCCAATAGAAGTTAAATTATCAAATTATAATACAAACACAATACAATTGAAAGCAAAAGAAAAAAGACTATATATTTCTGAAATGGGCAAATTTGTTATTTTTAACCCAACCGTTATTTATGAAGATAAACTGTCTGTTAATATTTTAACACATGGTAATTTATTAGAAAAAAACAACAATACAATAACTACAGGCTACCGAGATTTAGGGTATGAAAAAGAATATTACAGTTTCCTTAAACAGCTCCACCCAAAGTTTACAAAACAATTTAGAGAGGATTTTTTACATTTACAAATTGAAGATTTAGTTGAAAATTATTGGTTTTTTGATGCTTTTGAAAAAATAAGAGAAAACAATATTGAAATTTTTGGTTTAAATGAACTTAAAAATTTTAAATATTCACCAAACAGGGCAAATGTTAGTGTCCAAATTAAATCTGGGCAAGATTGGTTTGATGTAAAAATTGAAATAAAATTTGGAGATACAGGAATTTCTTTAAAAGACGTTCGTAAAGCAATATTAAAAAAAGAACGTTTTGTTAAACTTGACGACGGAACAATTGGAATTTTACCTAAAGAGTGGTTTGAAAAATTTGAAAGATATTTTAGACACGGAGAAATAAAGGAAAACGGTTTAAAAATATCAAAACTAAAATTTTCAATTATTGATGAACTTTTTGATAAAAAAGACTATTCTGAAATATATCAAGAACTTGCAGATAAACGCAAGAAACTTAAAAATTTCACTAAAATAAAAAACATTAAAGTTCCAAAAAACTTAAAAGGAACACTTCGAGATTATCAAAAATCTGGGTATAACTGGCTTAATTTTCTTGAAGAATTTAAGTGGGGAGGAATACTTGCCGATGATATGGGGCTTGGAAAAACCATTCAGATATTGGCATTTTTACTTCGCCAAAAAACAAACTCAAAGAAGGCAAATCTTATTGTTGTTCCTACAACTTTGCTATTTAATTGGGAAAAAGAAGTTGAAAAATTTGCCCCAGATTTAAGTATTCTATTTCACCATGGAACAAGTAGAATAAAAAACACAAAAGACTTTAAAAAATACAACCTAATAATTACAACTTATGGCACAATGATGCGTGATATTGATTTTTTAAGAAAGCACCTTTTTAATTATATTATTCTTGACGAATCGCAAGCAATAAAAAACCCAAATTCACGAAGATTTAAAGCAGCAACACTCTTGCGTGCATCAAATCGTATTGCACTAACAGGAACTCCTATTGAAAATAATACCTTTGATTTATATGCACAAATGGACTTTTTAAACCCAGGCTTTCTTGGAAATCAAAAACATTTTAAAGATAACTATTCAAACCCTATTGATAAAGACCGTGACCCAAAAAGAGCAAAAGAATTACAAAATTTAATAAATCCTTTTATTTTAAGAAGAACAAAAGAACAAGTCGCAACAGAACTTCCCCCTAAAATTGAAGATTTTGTTTATTGCGATATGGAAGAAGAACAAAGAAAAGTTTATGATGCTTTTAGGAATAAATACAGAAATTTCTTACTCAATAAAATTGAAGATGAAGGCATAGGAAAATCTAAAATTTATGTAATTGAAGGATTAATGAAATTACGACAAATATGTGATTCTCCAGAAATTTTATCAGACAAAGAGGATTATGGCAAAGAATCTATAAAAGTAAAAGAACTTTTAAGGCATATAAAAGATAAAACAGGGAAACATAAAATTCTTGTTTTCTCACAGTTTGTAAAAATGTTAAAAATTCTTGAAAAAGAATTTATTAAAGAAAATATAAAATATGAATATTTAGATGGGCAAAGTGCTCAAAAAAATAGGCAAGCAAGTGTTCAAAACTTTCAAGAAAACGAAGATGTAAGAGTGTTTTTAATAAGTTTAAAAGCTGGAGGTACAGGAATAAACCTTACTGCGGCAGATTATGTTTATATTTTTGACCCATGGTGGAATCCTGCTGTTGAAAATCAGGCAATTGATAGATGTTATAGAATAGGGCAAGATAAAAAAGTTATTGCATACCGTATGATTTGCAAAAATACAATTGAAGAAAAAATAATGAACCATCAAGCAAAAAAAAGACAAATTGCCTCTGATATAATTTCTACTGATGACAGTTTTGTTAAGCAACTTAAAAAAGATGACATACTAGATTTATTTACATAATCCCTAATGAAACAAGAATACATAACATACGAAAAAGCATTAAAAAAAGCAATGTACTTATGTAGTAAAGCAGAGAAGTGCAAATCTGATATTCGTAAAAAGCTGTATGATTGGAAGGCAAACCCAGAAGAACATGAAAAACTTATAAAACAACTTGAAGAACAACAATTTATTGATGAGGAAAGATATGTTCGGTTTTATGTAAAAGATAAGTTTAGCTTTAATAAATGGGGAAAAATAAAAATAAGAATGATGCTTTTTCAAAAACAACTTCCAGAAAAACTTATTAATGACGCTTTAAATAATATAAAGCCAGAAGAATATTTCGAAACACTGAAAAATATTCTCGCTCAAAAAGAAAAATCCCTTAAAGAAGATGATATTTATAAGAAGAAAAATAAGTTGTTGAAATTTGCCGTAGGAAGAGGTTTTGAACCAAATTTAGCTCTACAATTGCTTGAAAAATAAAAAAACATTATATTAGCTAATTAGAATATATTACCTGTG
>CAMZLW010000106.1 GCA_947311785.1 uncultured Ignavibacteriales bacterium
AGTTCGCTTTCAAAATGAGAGTATTAATTAAACCCCGATTATGCATTGATAATTCTTAATCTGGGTCTTGTTCTTTCCAATCCTATTGCATAATCGGGGTTTAATTAATACTCTCATTTTGAAAGCGAACTAAATTGTTCCTAAAATTATCATCCCAAAATTCTTTGACCTTTCCGTTTTGTAGCCAGTAAATTCGTGGGGGTGAGCTTCCTATTAGTTCAAAGAAATCATCTATCGAAATTCTTAAATATGGATGTTCAATATTGGTTAGGCTTAAAAAGTGTTGCACCGAGTCAGTTTCTTCTCCTGCAAAAAGCATATAGAAATTATTTAGCTTAGCTGTTTCATTTTCGAGCTTCACAATTTCGTTTGCAGTTTCCATGCAATGTTCGCAATCGATAAAAAATATTGCTACAAGTTTATTTCCCTCGGTTAAATCAACCCTTCCTTCATTCTTAAAATTTGTGTATTTTGAAAAAGTTAAATCTTCATACGATTTTATTGGAGCAACTATAAAAACACCAATGAAAGAAATAAATAGTATGAGTGTTGGAATATAAAACTTTTGTGCTTTGCAGTCGCTTTTTATAAAAAGATAAACTCCAATAAAAATTAAAACAATATTTTTAACAATAGCTTCCAGTGGAGACATTTTTATCATCTCACCAAAGCATCCACAATTATTTGTATCTCCAATTAAGTAGGAATATGAGAGTATTCCTGTAAATCCAATTAGAGTTAACAGCGATAGGGGAAGAACAATTTTTTTAATGTAGTAAGGTTGGAGCAAAGCAATGCCAATAAATAATTCCATTGCTATAAGTAGCCGTCCTAAGTATGCAGCAACTTCACGCGATGTAATAAGACCTTGATCGAGAATTGTAATTTCAAACAAGCCAGGTGCAAGTAGTTTTGAAATTGCAGATAGTATGAAAACTATTGCAAGAATAATTTTTAATAAATTAAAAACTGTGGTGTATTTGTTCAATAATTTGTTCAATAAAATTTGTCTTCTAAGGTTTAATCCCACCTGAGCTGGACACGAGGTAATTCTCCGTCCGCTTGTGGCTGGGTAGTTTATTCTATTTTATTTTATGACTCTTTCTATAAAAGCTACGCATCCAATCTAAAGCCCCATTAGTTTCTTTCCATAACTGTTCCAAAGCAATTGCACAATGGATTGCTTCATCTTCTCCTCCGAACGTCATAAATTGAGGTAAATCTTCAGGAAACTCTCTAATGCCTATTATATATTCTATAACAAATTTATTAGCTTTATGTGCTTCGTAAAAAGCCTTTTTCGCATTTTTTGATTTGCCTTCTTTTATGAATTTATATAATGCAATACTGAAAAGCCATTCAGGACTTCCCTCATCATTGTATTGCTTTAGTAACGCTTCGTATTCATCAAAAAGTTTATATTCAAGCAGCAAAGTGGAAATAATATACCGCACTCCTTGGTTATCATTTGGGTTAAGTTCCAACATCTCTTGGTAATGGAATAGAGCCATATCTATTTCACCAAGATAGTATAAGCACTTGGCAACACCAGCTTTTGCGGTCATATATGGTCTTGTTTCATGTATGCCCCAAAAATGTCCTTTGTCCTCTTCAAATATTTCATCTCCCAAGGAATTTTCTGCCAACATAAGAGCTTTTATATATTTCGCTTTCGCTTTTTCTGTATCCGTTTCTTGTGTTGCCAAATAGATGTATGCTTCGGCATTGTTTGGGTTTAATTCCAATGCTTTATTAACAAGTTTAATACCTTCTTTGGGTGGTAAGTCATAGGCATCATATACTAATTCTTGAGCTTCAAATTCACTTGAATATTCTTCGTCAGTTTCGTCATCAACCATATCTTGTAGGTGATTTTTCAAATCGTCTTCCGAATTAAAATCTATATTTTCAGTTTCACTAATAACCCTTTTAAATTGTTCTATCATACTTATGCTACCACCAACTTTTTCGCCATTTATATTAAAGATATTTGAAGATGATGAACTTTTAGGAGGTGTGATAGTAAAGAGTTTATCAAATAATTTTGTTTTTGAAATAGAACGTTTTGAATCCCACATTATTCCTTCTTCTATTTTAACGAATCCAAAATATTCAAAAAACCTTTGAAATGTTCTTAACGTGTAACATGAATATAAACCTTCTAAATCCTCCTTAGTAGAAAAATTGCCTAATAAATTAGCAAATGCGGAGAAGTATTTTTCTGCGTAAAAAACATCAAGTTCTTTTTTATTACCATAATTAGTCAATAAAATTAAAGAAAACCCAGCACCAAGTTTGCCAATATCTTCATTAGCATACCCATCAAAGTATCCCCAATTGAAATTGTAAATATATGCAGATAAAATTTCTTGTAACAATTTATGATTATCAGATAAGAGTGTTTGCCCTTTTTTTGTTAAACTTAATTTGTTATTTCTTTTTTTTGTAACTCCACTTAACTCGAGCAAAAATTTTGTTAAAGAAATAGTTACCGAGTCTTCTTCTTTTCTTAAATTTGCGAGGGTTAAGTATTCTTCTTGCAGAAATCCTTTTTGATAAATATCTTTAACTATTTTGGGTGGTAAATATCCTGCTTGGGTTAGTTTTATTTCTTCCTTTTCTTCAAGTAATTTTCCCAAATATTTTATTTGGTTTAATATTGGAAGCTCATTATAACTATCGTCGGATAATTTATTTATCTGAATAATTCCATTCTGTTCAAACGTATCATTCAGAATATTATCCATTTCAGATGCTGAATACCCCTCAAACTCAATTAAACCTTGATTACTTTGGGCTTTAAGTGGTTCTATATATTTATCAAAACTATTTATCATTTGCTATACCTGTAAGTTAAAATGTATTTTTTTTATTCTAAAACAAACTTTGTTGAAAGTGTGTCTTTTGTGGATGAGTATTTGTCTTCAACAATAAATTCAACTGTGTAGTTCCCTTTTACAAAACCGTTATCTATTTCGAGTTGGGTCTCAATTTGGATATCCATTATTTCTTCATCTGTTGAATCAATAATTGAATTGTAATCAGCGTTGTAGATTGAATCTTCTGGAGTAAATAGATTTACTGAGTAAGTTAGATGGGTATAATACAATTCACTATTCTCTTTTTCAATCTGTGCAAATCCTTTTGCATTAACAGAGGCGTTCACTTCCCATCCATTATCAAGTGAGAATGCAAAAGATTCTGGACTGAATAAGATTAGTTTGGGTTCTTCTGAACAGCTCATAAAAAGTAGTGTAAAAGCTACAAATATTATTTTTGTTTTCATTTTAATAATTGCTTCATTGTTAGATTATTCAATTGTTAACAGTTCTATCATCAAGGTTTTAACAGTTGAGTAATTTAACAATAGGTTTAGAAGAGCCTCTTAAATTTCCATCTCAAAATGGAAATTTAAGAGGTAAATTAATTAATTGTTTGCTTTAAAGTCTGCCATAAACTGAACTAACTCTTCAACTCCAGATGTTGGAAATGCGTTATAAATTGATGCACGAATTCCACCAACTGAACGATGTCCTTTTAATCCAGAAAAGTTTTTCGCAGTTGCTTCTGCAATAAATTTCTTTTCAAGTTCTTCGTTTTGCAAATTGTAGGTAACATTCATAAGTGAACGGTCTTCAATAGCTGCAGCACCTTTGTAATATCCATCAGAATTATCAATAGCATCGTAAAGCAATTTAGCTTTTGCTTCGTTTACTTTTTGCATTGCATCCAAGCCGCCATTTTTAAGCAACCACTTGTAAACTAATCCCATAATGTAAATTGTGTAAGTAGGTGGAGTATTATACATTGAGCCTTTGCTAGCATGGGTGTTATAATTTAGGTATGTATGCAATGTGTCTGGTGCACGTTCTAATAGAGCTTTTTTTACAATCACAAGTGCTGCACCAGCGGGACCCATGTTTTTTTGAGCACCAGCATAAATTAATCCGTACTTATTTACATCAATTGGTTTGCTAAGAATATTAGATGAAGCATCACAAACAAGTGGCACATCGCCAACTTCTGGCTCAGTTTTAAATTCTGTTCCAAAAATAGTATTGTTTGATGTGTAGTGAACATAAGATGCATCGGGTGTTAAGTTAAATGAATCTTGCTTAGGAATATAGTTGAAATTTTTATCATCAGAAGAGGCTGCAATATTAACTTCTCCAACTCTCTTTGCTTCTATAATTGCTTTTTTAGACCAAGCACCAGTATTGATATAATCAGCTTTATTATTTGGAGGCATTAGATTTAAAGCAACCATTGAAAACTGCAAAGTTGCTCCACCTTGTATAAACATCACAGAGTAATCATCACTAATGTTCATAAGTGAGCGTAAATCTTTTTCTGCATCTACAATTATTTCATCGTAAGTTTTTGAGCGATGACTCATCTCCATTACTGATAAGCCTTGACCTTTGTAAGAGTAAAAATCTTTTTGTGCTTCCAACATTACTTCATTTGGCAATGTGCAGGGGCCTGCACTAAAGTTGTTAATTCTGTTTTCCATTTTTGTTTCCTCTAATATAGTTTTAATTGTTTTTTTTATACTGTCATTGCGAATCCAACGTTTTTTTGTCGGGTGAAGCAATCTGCAAAAGATTGCCACGTCGTCAAGAAAAGACTCCTCGCAATGACGGTGCTTTAAATTGTATGAACCACCAAACCATCTCGTAATTTTGGTTCAAACCAAGTTGATTTAGGAGGCATAGTTTCACCAGCATTTGAGATGTTTATTAAATCATCAACGCTAACTGGATATAAAGTGAAAGCAACTTTTACTGCACCAGAATCTACACGCTTTTCCAATTCTTCTGTGCCACGTATTCCTCCAATAAAATCGATGTTGTTATCGGTGCGTGGATCCTTTATACCAAGGACAGGCTCTAACAAAAAGTTTTGAAGAAGTGAAACGTCTAACTTATCGCCAACTGCTTCCCCTGGAATAACGTTCTCGTTTGGAGTTAACATAAACCATTTTTTATTTAGATACATCCCAATTTTCCCTTGCTCGGTTGGAGAAGGAGTTGCGGATTCTTCAATTGTAAAATTGATTTTTATTTTCTCTACAAAATCGTCATCTGTTAAATTGTTTAATTCAAAAATTGCTCTATTATATGGAAGAATTTTTAATTGTTCTGCAGGAAAAAGAACAGCCATAAAGTAATTATACTCTTCATCGCCCGTGTGGCTTGGGTTTCCTTCCATTTTAACTTTTTGAGCACGGCTTGCACTTGCTGCTCTGTGGTGTCCGTCAGCAATGTAAAGATGGTCCGATTTCCCAATTTCAAATTCAATTATGTCGTTTGCTTCTTTAGGCATAACCCAAATTGTGTGTGTTACTTCATCATTGGTTGTAAAGTCGTAAACTGGGCTATTGTTTTGTATAGTTTTTTCAACCAGATCATTTACATCATCTATACCTTTGTAAGTTAAAAAGACAGCACCAGTTTGAACATTGGTTGTTACAATATGGTTTGTTCTATCATCTTCTTTTGCACGGCGAGTTTTTTCGTGCTTCATAATTATATCGTTATTATAATCGTCAACAGAAAATGTTGCAGCAATTCCAACTTGAGTTACATCTTTCCAGATTAATCTGTAAATATAAAAACTTGCCTCATCATCAGTAACCAAAGGGGCTTCCTCAATTAAGCGTTGCATATTGGAATTTGCTTTTTGGTAAACTTCATCGGCATAAGCATCGGTTTTTTTATCCAACTCAATTTCCGAGCGAGTAACACGTAAAAATGAAATTGGATTATCCTTTGCTAACTCTGCTGCTTCTACTCTGTTTACTACATCGTAAGGAACGCTTGCCACAAGATGAGCAACTCTTGGGTCTGGTCTTAATCCTTTAAACGGTCTAATTACTGCCATTTTTCCTCCTTTACAAATAGAGAGTTTTGTCAAATAGTTTTTTATTTATGAAACAAATTTAAGTTTTTTTAATGAGAATGTTCTAAAAAAGAGATAGGAATTTTAATAAGGTTATTGGATACTTAATGGGAGTGGATTTGGATGCGAGTAAATTTAAAATACTTGATGTTTAACCCAAATTCAGCATTAGAAAAGCACAAATGCTGAATCGCTCAAGTTGGAGTAAGGGATGA
>CAMZLW010000107.1 GCA_947311785.1 uncultured Ignavibacteriales bacterium
CATAGGCAAAATACTCTTAGCCACACTATTTTGAGTGATTTGGGCTAACATCTTGTCTTTATTGAACTTACAACGTTTTTGACCGAAATTCTTGCGGAACTTCCGTTTTAATCTGTAAGAAATACCACTGTATTAATTATGAACATTTAAACTAAAATATTTTATCAACTAAAAGATATGATGTGTGATTAAATAGAAGGATTCAATTTACTTTTCAAAAATCAAAAAAAATAATTGTGCTATTGTTAAGTTGCTATTTGCAATTACCCAAACAACAGCTTAACAATAAAAACGGCACCTAAAATTCCAGCAACATCTGCAAGTAATCCAGCAGGAAGTGCGTGCCGTGTATTTCTAATATTTACCGAACCAAAGTAAACTGCAAGAACGTAAAATGTAGTTTCGGTGCTTCCAAAAAATGTTGAGACTAAAATTCCTATAAAAGAATCGGGACCGTGAGTTGCAATAATTTCTGCCATAATTCCAAGAGAGCCACTGCCCGAAAGTGGACGCATAATAGCCATCGGCAAAGCCTCTGCAGGCATTCCAATTAAACTTGTAACTGGTTCAAGAACAGCAATTAAAATATCCATTCCGCCACCAGCTCTAAAAATTCCTATTGCAACAAGCATTGCCACAAGGTAAGGAATAATGCGAACAGCAACATCAAAGCCTTCTTTTGCTCCTTCAACAAAAACCTCGTAAACCTTAACTTTTTTAATTGCTCCGTATCCAATAAATATAAATATCAAGCCAGGTATAGCCATAATTGAAATTATATTAATAATGCCCTTAAATAAATCGGGATTTAGAAATGTTAAATTAGAAAAAATTAGTGAGAACATTCCAGTAACTGCAAGAATTGTAACTAGGGCAATAAGCGAAACAACAATTATTAAACCTTTTTTATACGATTTTAACCACGCTCCGTATCCACCTTTTTTTATTGGGAATTTTTCCATAATTTTTGTTGCTGTTATGCCCACTGTTGTTGCACACAATGCACCAAAAATTGAAGTTCCAATAATTATTGCAGGATTACTACTACCAGCCGCTGCTCTAATTGCAATTGCTGTTACTGGAATTAATGTTAAGCCAGCAGTATTAACGGCAAGAAATGTAACCATTGCATTTGTTGCAGTGCTTTTATCCTTGTTTAATGTTTGCAATTCCTCCATAGCTTTTAATCCAAAAGGAGTTGCTGCATTTCCAAGTCCCAGCATATTTGCAGCCATGTTCATAATAATAGAACCCATTGCAGGGTGGTCTGGTGGAACATCTGGGAAAAGAAATTTTGTAAGTGGCTTTACTGAGTTTGCAATTATTTTTATCAGCCCAGCATCTTCGGCAACCTTCATAACACCAAGCCACAATGCCATTATTCCAATAAGCCCAAGTGCAATGTTAACAGCTATGCCAGCATAATCTAAAGCCGAGTTTGTAACATCCTTCATTTTTGTAAATGCAACTTCCTCAAGTAATAACGAGCCATAAATATTTGTTGCACTATATATTTCTACCTCATTAAAGCTACCAACTAAATCATCATCCTTGCCAGAAATTTTTGCCATATATTTCCATATTTCTGGTGTGTTGTCATCAACCTTAAAATATATTCTTATTTTATCATCTTCTTTATTTACCGATAATTTTGCATTTACAAAAACATCTTCATTAACAGTTGTTTCGTAAAAATCATTAAAACTTTTTGAAGATACTTTTAGCTTACCGTTGTATGCTCCATCGGTTGTAATTGATGTTGGATTTTCAAAAATAATTTCTATTGGAAGTGAATCTCCGTTGCGATATTTATTATCAGCTTGATCAATTATATCGGTAGTTATTGCTGTTCCAATTCCAAGTATTATAAGTGCTAGCCAAACGTAGTTGAGCATAATTTTCTCAATTATTAGTATTGTTTTAATAACGTAAGTTAAATATTTAATATGAATAATTAAATAAGTTTTAAAGTTAAAAGTGCCTTGCCGAAGTCATCCCGATGGGAAAAGTGAGCTAAAGTTATTTTTATTGCAACTTACTACGTTTCATTATTATCTTTATCCAAGAATAATCATAAATATTTAACTGATAGAATTATGAAAATAGGTTTAGTGCAGTATTCGCCCGTGTGGGAAAAACCCACTAGCACAATAGAGAAGATTGAAAAACTAATTGAAAGTTCAAATTTGCTAGATACTTCGCTGCTGGTATTTCCCGAAATGTCGTTAACTGGCTTTACAATGAACTCCAAAAAATTTGCAGAAGAAATGGATGGAGTTTCATTTCAATATTTTATGCAACTTTCGCGGAAACTTAAAAAACATATTTTTGCTGGAATAATTGAGAAAGATGAAAATGATATTTATAATTCCCTTATCCACTTTGACGATAAAGGAATTATTAGAATTATATATAGAAAAATTCATCCATTCAGTTTTTCTAAAGAGGATAAACATTACAAAGCTGGAAGAGAAACTATTACAACCCAAATTAATGGAATAACATTTGGACTTTCAATCTGCTACGATTTGCGTTTCCCTGAATTATACCGACAATATGGGAAAAATAGGATTGACGTTCTTGTTAATATTGCAAACTGGCCAGCTACTAGAATTAACCATTGGAATATTCTTTTGCAAGCTCGTGCAATTGAAAACCAATGTTATATTATTGGAGTTAATAGAGTAGGAAAAGATTCGCACTTGGAATATTCTGGCTACAGCTCGGTTGTAAATCCGATGGGTAAAGTTTTAGCACAAAGTTTATCGGAGGAAATTTTGGATGCAGAAATTAATAAAAATGAAGTGAAAAAGTTACGAGAAGAGTTGCCGTTTCTTAATGACATTAAACTAATACATTAACTTCTTCCCTTATTATTTTCTGAATTTTTTTGTTGAGTTGCTTTATATTAACATCGCCATATGCAAAAAGTTTTCCGTTAATAAATAACGATGGCACAATTGAAGTTTTATGTTCCGATAAATTTTGAACTGATATTTTAAAATTTATATAATTTTTATTGGTCGTAAATTTCACCAATTCCTTTTCTACCCTTTCACACGCACAACATTTTTCTGCTACTACTAAATCAAAATCCATATCTATACTCTTATTTTTATAGATCCAATTTAGATAAAGCATAAATTATAAAATGTCGGATTAATGACAAATCTTATTTTAACTTTTTCAATTCCGCTTCGTTATGGATTATTAATTTTTTTCTATCAAAATCAATTAGTCCTTTCTCACGCAGTTCGGTTAAAATAGAGTTTACTGTTTGACGGGAACACGCAGTAAGCTGTGCAATATTTTGATGAGTTAAAAATGGTTTCAAAAATATTTCATCGCCAATACGCTTGCCTTGCTCGGTTGCAAGATTATAAATAAACGAAATTACCCTTTGCTCTGCATCCTTAAAAACTAATTCTTCAATCCGCTCACTATACTTTCGCATTCTAAAGCCAATAAGTTTTGTAATTTCTAAATTAAGTTTTGGATTTTTCTCAACAAAATTTTTGAAATCGTTTTTACTAATTGCACAGATTAAAGATTCATCCATTGTTGTTGCAAAATCTGTTCGTTCACCAATATCCAAAATTGACATTTCACCAAATACATCGCCAGGATTTATTAATGCAACAATAAATTCTTTTCCATCTGGCGACATCCGTGTTAGCTTCACTCTTCCCTTTTTTAAAAAGAAAATAGAATTTGATGGGTCTTCGGCAAAATAAATTGGTTGCGATTTTTTAATTGTTTGCATAGAAGTAATTGCATCCAACTCCATCATTTTTGATTTGTCCATCATTTCAAAAAGATTGAAATTTTCTAAATACCAAAGTTTTGTTTGTTCAGCCATTTTACTCAACTCTCCAAAAGAAATAATTTTATAGAACTAAAATATAACCAATAATTATGTGAGTATCCCTTTTTAACAACATGAAAAGATTAATATGTCATTAGGCTGACATATTACAGAATAATATTGCTTTATGTTTAGAAAGAATTATGAAAAAATTATTATTTATATCGCTTATTTTATTTTATGCTAAAATCAACGGACAAGCTTGTTGCACTGCAGGAACACCGCTACTTAGCTCTCTCGAAACTTCTAGCACACCATTTGGGCATCTACAATTTGGATTAAGCTATAGATACAATTCAAATATCAGATGCCCCATTGCCAAGGCCGAAAGAGTATGTAACCATCAGAAAATACTTGGACGATACATTACACATTTTCTATTCAGAAAAAGAGCTACAATACAAACCAATAAATGAAAGACCTAAAAGAGCAAGAGTTGTAACAAAGCCAAAGAAAGATCACCCTTGGAGGA
>CAMZLW010000108.1 GCA_947311785.1 uncultured Ignavibacteriales bacterium
ACAACATATAAGCGTACCTCACTACATTGGCGATGCAAACCAAAATATCATATTATAGGATATAATCGAATTTTCTAAACGCTATAGAGCAATATCTCAATCGCCGAGAACCAAGTTGGGTTAAGAATAACTATCCACCCCCAACTGAGCCAGTTTGCTGTCAAGGTGGTCCAGCCGAATTTCCATTTCTTTATGCCATAGGTCTTGGGATGTTCTATGAATTATAGTTTGTAGAAACTGTTAAGAGAATAAAGAACAATTATTTAATCTTAACAAACTTGGTAAAAAAGAGGATTACGGAACTATCAAATAGCCCCATAAAATATTCTACGCAGATTTTTTTTCTGTTTCAATAAAAACTGGTTCTTCTCCACTTTCAACTGTGCTTTTTGTAATTAAGCATTTTTCAATATTCGTTTTGGATGGAAGATGATACATAATATCTAACAAAGCTGTTTCTACTACCGACCGCAAAGCTCTTGCACCCGTTTTTCTTTCCATAGCTTTTTTAACAACCAACCTTAAGGCATCTTCTTCAAATTCCAACTCAACGCCTTCCATCATAAAAAGCTTTTTGAATTGTTTAACAATTGCATTTTGGGGTTCGGTTAAAATTCGCAACATCGATTCTTCATCGAGTGGTTTAAGCGAGGCTATCATTGGCAAACGTCCAACTAACTCTGGTATTAATCCAAACCGCACCATGTCATCTGGTTGAACTTGTTGCAAAATTTCGTCTTCGGTATAGTGGTGCTTAACTTCTTCAAGTTCGGCATCAAAGCCCATAACATTTTGGTTTATACGAGATGCAATAATTGTTTCAAGTCCATCAAACGCACCGCCAACAACAAAGAGAATATTTTTTGTATTAATATTTATTAAGTTTTGCTCTGGATGTTTTCTTCCGCCCTTTGGTGGCACACCCGCAACAGTTCCTTCAATAATTTTAAGCAGTGCTTGCTGAACACCTTCGCCAGAAACATCTCTAGTTATTGAAGCCGATTCACTTTTGCGTGCAATTTTATCAATTTCATCAATGTAAATAATTCCCTTTTGTGCTTTCTCAACATTGTAATCTGCCGCCTGAAGTATGCGGACTAATATCGATTCTACATCATCGCCAACATAACCAGCTTCTGTAAGTGTTGTTGCATCGGCAATTGCAAACGGAACATCTAAAATTTTTGCAAGTGTTTGGGCAATTAATGTTTTTCCAACTCCAGTAGGACCAGCAAGTAAAATGTTACTTTTTTCAATTTCAACATCGTCAAGTTCAAAAAAGGATGAGCTAGCATTTATGCGTTTGTAATGATTATACACAGCTACAGAGAGGACTTTCTTTGCTTGGTCTTGCCCAATAATATGTTCATTTAATTTACTATGAATAATATCAGGTGTAAGTGTAATTTCCTCTGGCTTATCGCTTTTAAAAGCAGCAAGATTGTCTTTTAGTATATCAACACTGGACTTAATGCAGTGGTCGCAAATATATACATCTGGACCAGCAACCATGCTTGCAACTTCGCTACCATCTCTTCCACAAAAGGAACATTTAACTTTTGGTTGTTCTTTATCGTTTGTCATAAATTATCGCTTATATTATTTTTTAATCTTTTTAAATTTTCTTGAGTTTTCTCAATAAATAACGAGTTAGGAAAAAGTTCTAAAAACTTTTCGTAAGTAGAAGTTGCTAATTCTCTATCTACAATTCCAAATTCATAAACTTGTGCTAACAAATAAAAACTCTTATCTGCAAAAATATTCAATTCTTTTGTTTCAGACAATCCTTTTAATACTTCAATTGCGGTTGGAAATTTATTTTGTGCTATTAGCACCTCGCAATATTTAAAGCGTGCGATATTATTAATTAAGAATAAGTTCTTATTTTCGCTTAATTTCTTAAAGACTTTTTCTGCTTCAGAAAAATTCAATTGAGCAGTTAATAATTCGGCATTAGCAAATTTTTCAAGATTTACTGAGTCTCGCTTACCAACATTAATAACCATTGCAAGTTGAATTGCATCGTTCGATAAATCATTCGATAAATCCTTGTTAATATTGGATATTGTTAAAAGTGCACCCGCAAAATTGGATTGGAAAAAATTAATTTGAGCTAATAAAAACTTAGCCTCATCTTTAGTTTTGGCATCTGTTTGCGATGACGAAAACACATTTTGCAAATTTGCTTTAGCAAGTTCTAAATTATTTTGTTTGAGTAAAATTTTTGCAATCTCTAAATTTGCTTTCCCATAATGAGTAGAAAGGGACGAGTTAATAATAATTTGTTCAAAATATTTTTCAGCCGTTTTAAGATTATTAAATCTATTTAAATAAATTTTTCCAATGAGAAATAAAGTTTCATTGGCAAGTTCGCTGTTCATAAATTCTGCAATTGATTTATATGCATCAATTATCTGATAATATTTATAAGCCCCAGAAGTATCTATCTCCGAAATTGGTTTCCAATTATTGCGAATGGCATTCCACTCTTCATCAAGCTTTGCTTCAAGCGTGCGAGCATAGCCCAACTTACAGTTAGGAATAAATCTAGAGTTTGGATAATTATCAATTAAAAAACTATACGCTTGTGAAGCAACCTCATACTCTACACTTCGATAAGCCAGTGTAGCAAAATTATAAATCCTAACACCATCATCACCTTTAAGTTTGTCTAACTCTTTCTCAATTTCAAATGCTTTGTTATAGTCATTATTCCTAACATACAAAAAGGCGAGGAGTTCTTTAATAGTGTTGTTGTCGCTCTTTTCTTCAGCAATAGCAATGCTTTCATCAATTGCACCAACAGCAGATAGATATGTGTCCATCCTTCTTTTTATATAACTAAGTTGTGACGGCTGGTGTATCAACGCTTCAACATACTCCGATGCAGCTTTTTTATATGCCATTGTGTGTGAATATATTTGAGCAAGCTGATATGAATACTGAGTTGGATTTGAAGCCTTACTTTTCCCTTCATTCAAATATTTAATTGCAATTTGAAAAGCACGATTTTGAATAGCAGCATTTGAAATAATTGTATAATTTATTTGGGATGAATTGTTTATTGAAATTCCTTTATCCCAAGTCTCTACGGCTTTTTCGATATTTCCACTAATATAATATGTTGAACCAAGCAGCCCATATAGCGAAACATCATTGGGTATTTGCTTTAATCTCTCCGAAAGAAAATTAATAGAACTATCGTATTCTTTTAATTTTAGATAAACATCGTTTAGCGAATTTGCAAATTGACTATTTGTTGGCTGTGCAAAAGTAATTTCTTCAAATAGTTTTTTCGCCTTTTCTAGTTTGCCAGATTGTTCGTATGATTTCCCCAAACGATATTTGTTATTCAAATTTGTTTGTGCAAATATAATTGTAGATGAAAAGAGGAGTAATAATACAAAGACAAAGTTATTTATTATATTGATGTTGTAGTTATTGTGAACCCTACTTGTCTTTGTTGGGTTAAGCAATCTGCTGAACAATAGGTTGCTTTGGGAAAAACCCTCGCGATGAGAAAGAGTCATTAAACCTTTTAAGAACAAATATATTGACTTCATATTTTTAAGCATCTAAAAATTTCTCATCAAATATATTTCCAATTCCCAGTAATCTATTTGGGTCTAATTTTCTTTTGATGTTTGCCATTTGCTTTATCTTTTTTTCGCCATACATATCTAATAAATAATCACGTTTCATTTTACCAATACCATGCTCTGCCGAAATTGTTCCACCAAGTTCAACAGCTCGCTTACAAAATATTTTATATAGTCCTTTAGCATGTATAAATTCTGCTTCATTTTCTGGCAACATATTTAAATGAAGATGGCAGTCGCCAACATGTCCGTAGCAAATATAGTTCAATCCAGATTCTTTTACGCTTGCCTTCATCTCTTCGTAGTATTCTCTGAAATGATTTATCGGGACTGCGGTATCAGTTCCAACTTTACGTAATCCCTTTTGTGCAATAAACTCGGATACTTTAGAAGAAATTGCATGTCGGAAGGTTTTGAATTTTTCTAACTCCCTACTATCCATAGCAAACCACGAGTTATCAATATCGGCAGAGTGTTTTCCCATTAAGCCCATCCACTTTTCAAGAAGTGCATCCTCTGTTTTGCTTGTTGTTTCTTGTTCAAACCAAATTGCCGCTTGATGATTATCTTTTATTTGCTGGTAATCACTTTTAAGAAATTGGAGTGAGTAAAAATCGAATAATTCTAATCCCCTTGCATTAAGTTCCGTTTCATCCTTTGTGGCTCTGTGCTTAATTGATTCTGCTCTCGCATCATCAACAAAATCAAGGGCGTTAGCTTCATTGCTAAAAAAGAGAATTCCAGAAATTAAATTTTCTGTTTTATCCAATAATTTTAATTTCGCTTCTGTAATTATTCCAAGTGTTCCTTCGGAGCCAATGAACAAATCTATTGCATCCATATTTTCTTTGGTGTAATATCCAGCAGTATGTTTCACATTTGGAATATGATAATTGGGCAACTCTATTTTTATTTGTGAACCATCTACTGTTGTAAGGCTTAATGTATTTCCATTAGCAAAATTTTCGTTTCTCTTTAATTCAAGAAGTTCGCCATTAGGTAGAACAATTCGCAACTCCAAAACATAACTTCGTGTTGCACCATATTTAAACGATTTTGCTCCTGATGAATTTGTTGCAATAGTTGCACCTATAAAACAGTCTTGCTCAGTTGGGTCGGGCGGATAAAACAATCCATTTTCAGAAACAATTTTTTGAAACTCTTGCAACACCACTGCTGGCTGAACAATTGCAAATTTTTCACTGTAACTTATTTCAATCACCTTATCTAATTTGCTCATCGAAATTACAATTCCACCCTTTGGCACTCTGGAACCAGTTAATCCAGTTCCGTTGCCTGCAATTGTAATTCTTTCGTTTTTACTATTTGCATTTTTTACTATTTCAATAATTTCATTTTCATTTTCCGGAAAGTAAACAGCACTGCACTCACCTTTATAATTGGCAGCATCAACTAAAAAACTTTCTATTTCCGATTTGTCTTTTTTTATTATCATTGGATTGATTGTCTGTATGGTAGAATGACTAATAGAATATATCTTGTGAATTAGTTCCGAACCGAAATGTTCACAAAACACAATGTTATCAATTTACAATATTGTTATTCCATAATTCCGCAAGGTGGAACGGAACCTATTGGATTCCAGAGAATAGCACTCTGAAATAATACCACGCCTTTCATGAAATTCAGAAAAACTATTTTACTTCGTTTTCATATTTTTTCATTATCTCTTCCCACTCAGCAACGTCAACTGTTTCCGCTTCTTCAATAAGCATAATGGGTATATCATCTTCAATTCTGTAACGCAATCTTGTTTCGCTATCCACCGAAACTAAAAAATCACCATCCAAAACTAAATCTGCTTTTGTTTTTGGGCAACAAAGTATATCTAACAATTCTTGATTTATCATTTTGCTTCTCGTTATTTTCTATTTAATAAATACTTGGCAACTGCTTCTAACTCTTCCATTGTCATCCGTTCTTGTGCTGGCATATCTCTATTATATTTTTCTGCTAATACGGCCATACGCGGATTGCTTAAAAACGCTTTTGGATTTTGGAAGTAGCTAACCAAACTATTCTTTTTCCAGTTTTCGCTTACGTTTGCAAGGGATGGAGCCATTCCAGTTCCATTTAAATCTTTTCCGTGGCATGTAAAACATCTGTTACTTCCTAAAAGATATTCAACGTCTATTTTTACTGATTTAGTTTCAACAGACTCAATATTTTCAGAAATAGTTGCTTCGCTTTCTTCTCTATCCGTTATTTTTGATAACACTAACAATAGTATAAACAAAACCAAAAAAATTGAAACCCATTTTTGTGCATTTGTCATTTATATATTTCCTTCTTTTTTTTATAATTTGAATGTTAAATTTAGATAATTAATTATCCTCTTTCATTTGTTCATCGTAATATTTACGGTAGTCAACAATTGATTTATAAATTGTGTTCGCAATTTCCCGTTTCCCTTTTTTGCTATTCAAATATGCTTCATCTTTTTTATTGGATAAAAATCCAGTCTCTACCAACACCGAAGGCATTGATGCACCAACCAGAACATAAAAGCCAGCTTGCTTAACTCCGCGTGAGCGAACAGCTTTAACCCCTTTGCCCCAGTTCTGGTTTAGTATTCCAGCAAATTTTTCAGAGTATCGCATAGATGCAGAATGTGCCATTGAAACAAGAATAAAATTTTCGTCCGTTAATTTTTTGTATTTACTTTTATCACTTTCAAAGTCAATTACACTATTTTCAAATTCGGCAACCCCAATAGCCTCTTGTGTTTTACCAGGGCGAAGCAGATAAACTTCAAATCCACTTATGTTGCTTCGCTTTCTACCAATTAAAGAATTTGCATGAATTGAAATAAAGAGTTTTCCATTATTTTTATTTGCAATTTTACCACGTTCAGATAGTTCAATAAATTTATCGGTTCTTCTGGTTTGAACAACTTTTACATCGCTCATTTTTTGTTTCATAATTTTTTCTAACTCTAAAGCAATTCCAAGATTTATATTTTTCTCTTTTACCCCAGTAATACCAACAGCACCACCATCTTTGCCACCATGCCCAGCATCAATAACCAGAACATCAAAATTCCATTTTGCTTTATCAACCGAGAGGTCTTTTGTAAATTTACTTAAGGCGTTATTTTGAATTGAAATTAAAATGTCGTCCGTATCAATATCTTTAGAGGATGAGTGCATCGAGTCTGTAATTGCTGTTCCGTTTTTAAAAGTGAACTCAATTTGCTTATTACCTTTTACATGCTTCACTTTTACTTTGCGAACAATTCCAGTTGGTTTGAAACTTTTAAGAAAGTTTGGATCGATAGAGGCACCAGAAATAAAGAGAAACAACTTTCCGTTATGAATGGAGGAACGGAACATATTTATTTTACGAGTTGTTTCAAGACGTATCAAAGTTCCATTAGTCATTTTAGAAATTTCAATTCCGTAAATATCATATTTTGAATTTGTTTTTTTCTTTTTAGTTACTGTTATTGGGGTTTTAGTCTTTTCACGCTCCATGCTTGTAAAAACATCAATTGGCTTACTTGTTACAATTAAATTTTTATCTTTATCGTTGTAGAGTATTTTTTTTTGATAAGCCAACTCAACATATTTTAATGAATAGAGTATTGGAATAAAAATATCGTTTCTTATTAATTGTGTTGAAATAGGAATTTGGTAAACATCTTTTTCGTAATTGTATTTTGAAGCTATCACAAAAAATTGATTTTTGGCAGTAACTTTTAAATTGTAATTTTCAAACTTCATCTCAACTTTTTGTGCAGTAGGATTATAATAAAAATTTCCAGAAAGGATTTTAGATAACTCTTTTGCCGAAACATAGGTTATTCCTTTCTTTACAATATAAGGTAAAAATTCTTTTTCGGCTCCTTTTGAAACGGAAATTTTCAGCAACCGCTGCGGGAACATTGTAGATGTTAAAAGAAACAACACTAAAGAAATATATTTTAATTTCATTTTTTATCCGATAAATGGAATTATAAATCCACTCTTTTTTTTATATTCTGAATACGCATCACCAAAAAATTCTTGCATCATTTTTTCTTCTCTTTTTGCTCGCAAAATAAATAGCGGAAGTTCTACAAAAATTACAAGAGGAATTATTACATATCCAAGCAAAGCAATACCCAAACCAATATCGCTAATAACTTGACTAATATATTGAGGATGCCTAATTGTTTTATGAATTCCAGTAGTAATTAATTGGTGATTTTTCTGAAGAGAAATATCTTGTGTGTAAAATGTTTTCAAATTTTTGAATGATTTAACTTGAAGCCAAGAGAAAATTCCAAAAATAATTAATCCACCAATTCTGTAATATAGAGCTTCATTATGATACTCTAATGTTCCAATTTGAAACAGACCTAACATATCTAAAATTAATATAAGTGCCGAAATATTTAACGGAGCTTTTTGCAAATATGTTTTAGGTTTCCTTTCCTGTTTTGTTACTGACTTCTTTAAGCCACCCTTTGCCGCAGATGAATTTGCAACTATTGATAGTAGCAATGCTATTCCAGAAATTATATTTATTGCATCCATAAGCTAATTTACTAACTTTTACTAAAAATTATTTGTTGTTGCAAGATAACAAAATATGATAAAACAATTAGTTTTTAGTAATTATATTTTAGTAATACTAACTAAATCAAATTTAGTTAAGTGTTAAAATTTTTGTTTATTTTGATTTACAAATTTGATATAATTAATCAAAAATATATTAGCACGATTTTTGCAGAATACTTGTAAACAAAACTTGATGAAGGAAAATGGGAACAGGACAAATGATGATAACGTTAGTTGCACTAATATTACTATCTATGGTAGTATTACGAATTACTAACAGTTTTTTATTTACCGACAACATAATGTTGGAATCCAAAATTAAATTGCAGGCAATATCTGTAGCTGCATCAATAATTGAGGGAGGTATTGGATTAGCCTTTGATGATAATTCAGTTGACACCGATAGTACAACTGTATTTGTTTCTAATCTTACTGGTTTAACCGCGGTAAATAATTTAGGACCAGAAGGTGAAGTATATGGTAGTTTTGATGATATTGATGATTTTAATGGATTAAACTTTGATACCGACGATTCTACTTTAATTGGAAATAATTTTTTAAATCTGTACGGAGACGTTTATAACATCAGATGTGTGGTAGATTACGTTAATGGAGTAAATCCAAATGTTAGTTCTAATACAAGAACTTGGCATAAAAGGCTAAGAGTTTTTGTAACTTCAAAAGTGATGAGTAACGCAGCGGTTTCACATAACAATTATGCCGATACTGTTAAGATGTCGGTTGTTCAAAGTAATTTTTCGTATTAAGAGGCAAACATGGGTTTTAGCACATTAATAGATATTTTAGGCTCGGTAGTAATTGGTGGTATGCTTCTGCTTATTTTACTACGAATTAATGATATAGCAGTAAGAAAATCTTTTACTTTTACTGGAGATGCAATTTTGCAAAAAAATCTTGTTGAAATTGTAAAACTACTTGAGTTTGATTTTAGACAAATGGGGTATAATTCTGATTGGGCAAATATTGACCCTACGGTATCTGCAATATTTCTTGCAGATAGCACAGCAATCTCTTTTACTATTGATACTAGTACAGTTTCTTATTCTGTCGGAGACCCATCAGAATTATTAGGCACACCAAACCCCAATGATATATTATTGTACCGAAGCGAAAATGGAAATCCACCTTTAGCATCAAATTTAGGTGTTACTCGTTTTGAATTATCTTATTATGATTTATGGGGAAACGAAATAGCAACGCCTGTTGTTAACTTTGGAACAATAGAAACAATTCAAATTGATTTAGTAGTAGAAGATGTTTATGGATATGAAGATAGGTATGGAGAAGAGGACACATATACAAAATCTGCATGGAGACAAATACGTATGTCTTCAAGAAATAGAAATGGAAGATAGGAGATAATATTATGGGTGGCAAAGGAGCAATATTTTTAGTTTTAGGTTTTAGTACAATATTTTTAGTGTTTGGACATAGATTCAATTCACTATCTACAGAAACATTGGATAACATAACAAATTACTATGCTCATACACAGGCTTACAATATTTCGGTAACGGCCGCAAACATTGCAGCAAGTAAGCTTTATTTTGATTCTAATTGGGAACCTGGTTCTACATATAGAAATGTTTATTTCAATGGGGGCGAATATTCAGTAACAAAATATACTGCCACTGTGGGTGATACTGTTTTACAAATAGTAACACCAGAAACGGTTTATAATATTAGCAACCCTGGTAGAGATAGATTGCAAGCTATTTATGTAAGAGCAAAATACCACATTAATGGTAAATACCCTTTTGGTGGTTCTCCTGAAAATGAAATTATAGATAATGAAACCGTTATTGTTTTAGCACCATCTTCGTTTGCTTATTATGGTAATTATTACCAAACTATGTCAGCATTTCCAGCTACTGGTGATGTTTTTAGTGGTCCTTTTCATGTTAATGGAAGACTGATAACATATGGTTCTCCAACCTTTACCGGACGTGTAACCTCCAAAGATGGTTTAACAACTCGGCAAACCAGCGGTGGCACTGAGCTTCCTGATTTTCAAGATGGATATGAAGGTGGCGTTGATGTTCCTCCAGATTTTGATACTACTGGAATGCGTTTAGGAGCTTTGACAAACGGGAAAATATTTAAGGATACTACTGGGGCTGGTAGAAGAACACGAGTTAATTTTGAATTTCTTCCAAATGGTAATGTTAAATACCGTCAAAAAATTGGAAGTGGTAGTTGGTCTTCGTACACAACAGAGCCACTTGCTAATTTAGCTCCTAACGGAACTATTTTTGTTGAAAGAGGAATTGTGAAAGTTAAAGGAACCCTTAACGGAAAAGTAACCGTAGTTTCAAGTTCAAAAGGGGATAACAATGCCGGCAAAATTATTCAAACCGATGACTTAAGATATGCATATAGAAAAGACCCTATTCACTATGGAAATGCTCCTGGAATTTTAGGACTTGTTGCCGAAAAAGATATTACTCTACAATACAACCACAATACTAAACACCAAGATATATATACAGATGCGGTTATGTATGCCCAAAAAGGGAAAGTTGGTCCAGATAATGGGTTAATGAATAACGATGGACGCCTTAGAGATTGGAAAATTTTTGGAAGTATTGCTGCAAAAGATGTAAAAGCAACGGCATACTACAGCAGACAATGGATTGATGGACGATATATTTTTGCACCATATAAAGGCTATAGGTTTGTGCAAGATTACGACAATAGAGTTAATTTATCGCCACCACCTTTTTACCCCACCTCCGATAAATTTCATGTTGCTACTTGGTTAGAAAAAAGAATATATAAGCCTGGGCAAATATAGTTTTACAAGCTATTAGAAATGTGAACTAGTTAAGAATAATATGTTATCTTATTAACTCACTGTTTAAGAGGCTGTGTGAAAAGCTATTCTGAGCTCGTTTCAGAATCTGTAAGAGTAAACATTAAATTTTATAAATGTGCATATCTGCTATCATCCACCCGAACAACCATTTGAACAGAATAATAAAGGTTGGGAGGTAAGTGTTGGTATAGATAAGGATACATCAGAATTTGCAGTGCAATTCATAAGAAATTGGTGGTATAAAATGGGAATCGTTTACTTCAAAAAAACCAATAAAGCTTATGATAACAGCCAGTGGAGGTGGAAGTAATGGTTCACGAATGCGACTGTGGGAAAAGGAATTACAATAGTTTTCGACATAATATAATTAGTTAAGACCTAAATTATTGGAAACTCCAGCGATTCAGTTATTCCGTTAAAAGTCAAGCAATTGAATGAATGTAATGTTCAATAAAATATTTAATAAATCATAAGTTCTTTGACATATTGAAAAAGTTTCCTTAAG
>CAMZLW010000109.1 GCA_947311785.1 uncultured Ignavibacteriales bacterium
AAGGTAAATATCGGAAATATACGTAATTGCTTATGTTAGTGCCATTAAGCTAAGGCGGGGCAGGTCGTCTTCTGTGTTGATGATTTTTAATTAGGGTCTTGTTCTTTCCAATCCTATTGCATAATTGGGGATAAAACATATTAGTACATCTTACGTCTAAAAATTTATCATTCACAAATTGATTTGGAGAGCCAAATGAAAAAACTTACAATCTTTTTACTTGCAATATTTTTAGTAACAGCACTTGGGTGTTCCTGCTCATTTAATTCAATAGAGGGCAATGGTACTACAACTACAAAAACATATGATGTTCCAGAATTTTCGAAAATTGATGCTTCGCATGCTTTTGAAATAGACGTGGTAGTTGGCACTACACAATATGTAAAAGTCAGAACCGATGAAAATCTGTTAGAATATGTTAGAGTGTTTGTAAAAGATGAAACCCTTTACTTAGAGGTCAAGAATAATGCTAATCTTAATGGAGATGTGAAGGTTTTGATTTCAACCAAATCATTAAATGAAGTTGATTTATCAGGGGCTTGTAAAATTAATATTGAAAATATTAAAACAGATAATTTTAGAATGGATGTAAGTGGTGCGTGCAAAGGTGTTCTTTCTGGAACTGTAGAAAATCTAAATCTCGATTTATCGGGTGCAACAAAACTAAATACCGTTGAGCTTATAGCACAAAATTTAAATATTGATATGAGTGGTGCGTCAAAATTAAAAGTCTATTGCGAAAACTCTTTAACCGTTGATGGTTCTGGTGCAAGTAAAATTACAGTTTATGGAAATCCTAAGACTACTAAAACAGATTTTAGTGGTGCAAGTTCAGTTAATTTCAAATGATTTTTATATTTTGGGATTGTAAATAATTCAAAAATGTAAATCTATCTTTAAGGAAATAATATGACAAACAATCCAGTTGTTGGAATTATAATGGGAAGTGATTCCGATTTATCTGTAATGGAAAAAACTTTTGCAGTAATGAAAGAATTTGATGTACCATTTGAAGTGAAAATAATTTCTGCACACAGAACTCCAGATGTTCATGCAGAGTATTCTAAAACTGCCGCCGAGCGTGGAATAAAAGTGATAATTGCCGCTGCTGGTATGGCTGCTCACCTTCCTGGCGTTACTGCTGGGCATACACATATTCCAGTTATTGGTGTTCCAATTAGCGGAAAAAACTTAGATGGAATGGATGCACTAATGGCAATTGTTCAAATGCCACCAGGAATTCCTGTAGCTACTGTAGCTGTTGATGGTGCAAAAAATGCTGGATTACTTGCGGTGCAAATTTTAGCAATATCCGATACTGAATTAACAACAAAGTATGTTAAGTTCAAAAAAGATATGGCAGAAGCATCAATGAAAAAAAACGAGAAATTGAATATTTAAGTAAGAAGCAAAAAGCGAGAGGTAAAAAGTGTTTCTCCTTTTACCTCTCACTTCTCCCTTTTACGGCTCTTGCAAACCATTTATTTTTCTAATCCCAATTCCAGTAATTCTATCTTGATTCCACTTTGTCTTTTCAACTAACGCCTCCTTCCGTTCTTTGCATTCCGCAAACTCACAATATTTACATAGTTCAAAGTCGCAATAATCCATATGAATTTTCACTTGCGAACCAGGAAGTATTTTGTCAACTTCTGCTACAACTAATTCATCCGATTTGTGTGCCTCTTTAATTGTAAAATAGTAGGGCAACACTAAATGAAAATCGATAAATATATTATTTGCTGATTTCCAAAAACGCAATTCGTGTATGTCAATCCATTCATGTTTTCTAATGGAAATGATTTTTGTGGAAATTAATTTCATTGTTTCGCAATCAACTTCGTTCATCAATCCACCAACAGATTCTCTTACTAATTTGTAACCAGTAATTAAAATATTTAGTGCAACAACAATAGCTATTATTGGGTCAAAGACGGAAATGTCGGTAACAATAACTACTCCTAATCCAATAATTATTCCCGTACTTGTGTAAACATCAGCCATCAAGTGTTTAGAATCGGCAATAAGGGTAAGGGAATTTGTCTTTTTCCCAATTCGAGTTATGTATTGCGATAATAAAAAATTTGCAATTGCAGTTGAAGCTATAAGTATAATTCCAAAACCAAGTTTTGTTGGCTCCGCCCCAACAATAATTTTTTCTATTCCCGAATAGATAATAACCAAGCCAGCAATGGCTATTAGCAATCCTTCAAATCCGGCAGAAAAATATTCTATTTTCCCATGCCCATAGGGATGGTCTTTATCAGCAGGCTTAGAACTTATTATTATACTGTAAAGTGCAACACTAGAGGCTACAATATTAATTACAGATTCGGCAGCATCAGAAAAAATTGCAGTTGAATCTGTTGCTAAAAAAGCTATAAGTTTTGTAATAAATATTATTGTGCCACCCCAAAGAGAAATTTTAGCCGCACGTTTTTTAAGATTTATGTTATTTAAATTAGCACTCATTTATAGACTTCCAATAAAAGTAAAATATTTTTTTGGGAATAGCTCTGCAACCGACTTAGCCTTTGTTGGTGATTCAAATATTCCATAAACCGTTGAACCCGTACCACTCATTAGCGAAAACGTTGCTCCACCATAGAGTAGCTTGTTTTTAATTTCAGCAATTTCTGGATAAAGCTTAAACACACTCTCCTCAAAATCATTAACTATGTTACCACTCCATTCGTTAATTTTATAATTGGTAATATTAGAATAATTAAAATTACTCTGTTTAGGAACAATGTTTGCAAATGCGTCCTTTGTAGAGATGTGTATGCCAGGATTAACCAATAAAATTACTTTGTTAATTTTCAAATCCAATTTAACTAAATCCTCCCCACGCGATTTTCCTATTGTTGGATAATCATGTAAAAACAATGGAACATCCGAGCCAAGTTCTAATGCAAGATTCTTTAGTTCGTTGAGGGATAACTCAAGATTAAAAAGTTTGTTCATAGCTTTTAGCGTAGCAGCTCCATCAGAGCTACCGCCACCAAGCCCAGCACCTATGGGAATGTTTTTCGTTAAAGAAATTTTAACACTTAATTTCCTTCCAACTTTTTGTTCAAGTAATTTAACCGATTTTATTATTATGTTATCCTTTTCTAATTCTTTATTTTCATTTTTTAAAATCAACTGTAACTTGTCGAACTTTTCAAAAGAAAGCTCATCAAACAAATCACCAATTTGATAAAATATTGTTTCAAGATTGTGAAAACCGTCATCTCGTTTTTTTACAATATTTAATCCAATATTTATTTTTGCTGGAGCGTGTATTTCTATTCTATTTTCATGTTTTATTTTTTCACTCATTACTACTTCTCATATTTACTCATCAGAAACCATCTCTGTGTTTGATGGAATACCAGGACGCACTAACAAAACTTTTTCCTTTTCAATCGTCACTTTTCCAGGCTCCATTCCTTTTTTCTTCCGCACAAATTTTGCCAATGTGTATGATACTGGTGCGGTTCCTGCAGTTTTTGCTTTTGAATAAAATGCTGCAATCTGTGCTGCATTTTTTAAAATGTTTTTCGGAACACCAATCTTTGTATCCTCAACCCTTAAAACCACGTGTGAGCCAGGTAACCCACGTGCATGAAACCAGTAGTCATTTTGCTTTGCAATTTTTATTGATAGCATATCGTTGCTCTTGCTATCTCTACCTACCAGCACTTTGTATTTGCCATCAATCAATAACTCTCTAAGTTTCGCTCCATCTGTCACTTTTTTCTTCTCTCTCTTTTTATCGGATATTTTTAATTTTAGTTTTATCTCGCTGTAATCATCAACACTATTTGCATTCTCATACTCAGTCTCAACTTCTTTAAGCTGGTTATATTTTTTAAGAGTTCCCTCAAATAATTGCTCAGATATTTTAAAATTTATTTTTTCATCTTTAGCTTTTTCAAAATATAAATCAATGGATTTCTGTGGAGTATTTTTACGATTTAATTTTATAATTATTTCATTATTTGTAACATAATCAACTACTGTAACTTTATCCATACCCTTTTTAAGCCTATCTCTATTGGCTAATAAGAGGTTACCAAAATTATAATACTCATCACTTCGTTCACCTTTTTCTATTCTTCCCTTCAGATTATTTAACTTGGTTGCCGTTCGGTCAAGTTCCTTGAACAACTGTTTTGATATCTCTTTTTTGAGTTTAGCAATTCGAGTATATTGATAATGCTTTTGTAAAAACTTAGAAATTGCGGTATTACAATCATCTACTAAAATTTCATCCGTGGTTGGAAACGACTTAAATGCTTCTGGAACAAAACGAATCTTCTCCTCTATATTGTGTTCAAAGATTTTTATTTTTCCAAAATAAAGTTCTTTCAATAACTGATGAAATATTTGTACATATGAATCTCCTTCCGCAAACCTTAATTTAATTTCTAATATTATTTCTTTTGGAATGAATGAATATACTTTTTTAATTTGCTTTAAATCAAATTCCGCAAACAAATTTTCATAAACATTATGAAATACATTTTCAGATGTAAATTCATTATTTTTTATACGCTCTAATATTTCACTATCGCCTTTACTTTTACGCAACTCATCAACAATTTCAGAATTACGAATAAAATAAATATTTGTTCTACCACCCATTATTGAAAAGAGTATTTCAAGGTTTTTAAGAGTAATTTTGATAAGTCTATCATTTTTGGATATTTCAATTTTGCTAATTCTTTCCAACCTATCTAACACATTAATTTGAACAATGTTTTTTTTAGCTTTCCGATGGTCATTCTTAATTAGCAAATATGGAAGCGATGGATTAGTTGAAATAAACAAATGGCGATAAGGATTTTCATCCGTGGGTATTGAAATAAGCAACGAGTTTTTTTCTTGCGAATAAATTTCGTCAACTTCTGCGTTTTGCAAAGCCTTGTTTAATTCAGTTACGGTTCTATTTAAGTAGTAATAATTTCTTAGCATATTCTTTTTGTTTTAATTCCTAAATATATAAAACATAGAAATAGAATTATTGAAATAAGCAGTGTAACAAAGTTAGTGTGATATTAGATGAAACAGCAGATTCGGATGGAATCGAAATCATCTTAACTTTTAGCCCAAATTTTTAATGCAACATTTTAATTTACAAGCAAAAATTATAGCTATTATTTTTGCTTATAGGCAAAAATTTAAGTATCATCGTTTTGTAATTATTAGAGTTTAGAATGAAAAAAGAAAGATATTTAACAACTAATATTATTGATGACCTAAATTCAAAAATGGTTTTTATTGGTGGTGCACGCCAAGTAGGGAAAACAACTTTGGCGAAAGATATTATAGCTAAAGCGATGAACCATTCACACTACTTCAATTGGGATTACACACCCGACAGAAGAAAAATTAAAAACTTAGATTTGCCTGGCGAAGACTCTCTTTTAATTTTTGATGAAATCCACAAATACAATAAGTGGAAAACAACAATAAAAGGTATATATGATGTTCACAAAGAGAAATATAAAATTATTGTAACTGGTAGTGCCAAAATGAATGTTTTCCGAAAAGGAGGAGACTCTTTGCAAGGAAGATACCATTACTATAACTTACATCCATTTTCACTCGCTGAGATGAACAACGCAAAAAACATATTCAATCCTACAGAAGAATTATCCATAAAAACAGAAAATAATATTGAGCAATTTGAAACACTTTTTAAATTTGGAGGATTTCCAGAAGTTCTTATAAAAGAAAACATGCGTGCTTTAAGGCGATGGCATAATGAAAAATTGGAACGACTTTTTAGGGAGGACATACGAGATGTTGAAAACATTCGTGATATTGGAAGCATGAAATTACTTGGCGATATGTTGCCAAATAAAGTTGGAAGTCTTTTATCGGTAAATGCAATAAGAGAGGATTTAGAAGTTAGTCACAGAGCGGTTTCTAATTGGTTATCAATTTTGGAATTATTTTATTATCATTTTAGAATTTATCCATACCATTCAAAAATAATTAGGTCTATAAAAAAAGATTCAAAACTATATTTAACCGATTGGTCAGAAATTAAAAACGAGGAAATTAGATTTGAAAATTTAATAGCCTCACATCTATTAAAATTTGTTGAGTATTTACAACAATCGGAAGGATATAAAATCACTTTAAATTATTTAAGAAATGTTGATAAAAAAGAAGTCGATTTTTTAGTAAGTGCTGATAACAAGCCTTGGTTTGCGGTAGAAGTAAAACTTAATGAAACAAGTATTTCAAAAAACTTAAATTATTTTGGAGAAAGACTAAAAATTCCGTTTCTTTATCAAGTTGTAAAACGAAAAAATGTGGATATTCTAAAAAACAATGTGAGAGTTATTTCGGCAGATAAATTTTTAAACAGTTTGGTATAATGAAAAAGAATAAAGATAAAATATTCAGCGATCCCCTTTATAGCATAGTAGATTTCGATTTTGACGACAAAGTTGCAAATGTTTTTGAGGATATGCTAAAGCGTTCAATTCCAGGATATAGTGCAATAATTTCTGCTGTGGGAATGCTTACAAAACTCTATGCAAAACCTAATAGCAATTATTACGATTTAGGTTCTTCGCTTGGTGCGTCAGCTTTAGCAATGCGACGCAATATTAAATTTCCAAATTGCAAGGTGATTGCAGTTGATAATTCGGACGCAATGGTAAAACGTTCACGCGATATTATTGAGATGGACAACTCACCAACACCAATAGATATTTTTTGCCACGATATAAGAAATTTCAAAATTGAAAATGCTACTGTAGTTGTGCTAAACTATACACTTCAATTTATTTCTCCTAAAAACAGAGAGAAAATAATTCAAAATATTTTTAATGGAATGAATGATGGTGGAATTCTGATACTATCTGAAAAAATAATTTTTGAAGATATTGCATTAAACGAAAGACAAATTGAAAGATATCACAACTACAAAAGACTTAATGGATATAGCGATATTGAAATTAGCAAAAAGAAAGATGCGTTGGAAAACGTTTTGGTTCCTGATTTTGTTGAAACTCACAAATTACGATTACTTAATGCAGGATTTAAGACTGCAGATGTATGGCATCAAGCATTTAACTTTACATCAATTGTGGCAGAAAAATGATTGACTACTCCAGTTTTTTTGAATACATAAAAACAACACAACTAAGTAAACACGAAAACTATTTTAAGGAAATTATTGAAAAAGCATTTGAAGCAAACAGCGATATTATCAAATGGCAAAACGCAATAAATAGTTTTCCAAAAATGGTACCATCCAAGGTTAACTTTGCTCAAAGCACTATAAACATTGGCGATTTTACAGATTATTCAGATAAAGACAACGGAGAGTTAAAAAAATCACTTCTGGAACTTCGTCCTTGGCGAAAGGGTCCATACAATGTTTTCGGAAATTTTATTGACACCGAGTGGAGAAGCGATTGGAAATGGGATAGACTAAAAGAACACATTACGCCTCTGTTAAATAAAAAGGTTTTAGATGTTGGTAGCGGAAATGGTTATCATTGCTGGCGAATGTTGGGCGAGGGAGCCAAAAGTGTTATAGGCATTGACCCATTTATGCTTAGTGTTTTTCAGTTTTTAGCAATCAGCAGTTTTATAAAAAACAAATCCCTTTGGGTGCTTCCGCTAAAGATGGAAGAATTTCCACAACAAACAAAATTTTTCGATACGGTTTTTTCAATGGGCGTTCTATACCACAGACGTTCTCCATTCGACCATTTATATGAATTGCGTGATGCCCTACACAGCAAAGGGGAATTGGTTTTAGAAACACTTGTAATTGATGGAAAGCTTGGCGAAGTCCTTGTTCCTGAAGGGCGTTATGCACAAATGAGAAATGTGTGGTTTATTCCCTCAACCCTTACATTAGAATCGTGGCTAAAAAAATGTAACTTTAAAAATATTCGTATGGTTGATGTTACGCCTACCACTATTGAGGAACAACGCAAAACAGATTGGATGAAATTTGATTCACTTAGCAATTTTCTATCTTCCTCAGATACTTCAAAAACTATTGAAGGATATCCAGCCCCAAAGCGGGCAATATTTATTGCAAATACAATTTAAATCAAAATTAAAATCCTTTATTCTAAAAAAGAATCTTATTAAATTGTAAGTATCTATTTACATTCACAAAAACTATTTGGAGTATCTATGAAAAAAATTATTAAGCTGGTGATTCTTGCCTCCTTAACAACACTGATGTTTATCTCTTGCGGAGAAAAGAAACCAGAGATTGACAAAATGGCTATTATAACAAAAGCCAAAGCTGTATTTAAACAATTGCCTGCAAAAATGCCTGGTTCAGAAAACGACACACCTGAGATAATTGCCTTAGGAAAAAAACTATACTTTGATGTTCGTCTTTCAAAAGAGGACAACCAATCGTGCAACACTTGTCATGCAATTGATTATGATGGGGCTGGTGTTGATAATCTTCCTACTTCTCCTGGCTCAATGGCAAAAACAATTGGAACACGTAACACGCCAACTGTATTAAATGCTGGTTTTCACTTCGTTCAATTTTGGGATGGACGTTCACCTGATTTAAAAGATCAAGCAAAAGGACCAATCTTAAACCCTGTTGAAATGGGAATGCCAAACGAAAAAGCAGTTGAAAAGAAAATAGGAGCAATTCCAGAATACACCGAAATGTTTAAGGCTGCTGGATTGAAACTAACATTCGATAATATTGCCGAAGCAATTGCGGCGTTTGAAAGAACACTTATCACAAAAGATAGGTTTGATATGTTCTTAAAAGGAAACCCTCAAGCACTTAAAGATAACGAAGTTGAAGGCTTGGCACTCTTTATTGATAAGGGTTGCACAACTTGCCACACAGGAGAATTACTTGGTGGAAACATGTATCAAAAAATGGGATTGTTAAAAGCGTATGCTGACACTACCGATAAAGGGCGCTTTGAAGTTACAGGACTTGAAAATGATAAATATATGTTTAAGGTTCCTTCACTACGAAACGTTGCACTAACAGCACCTTACTTTCACGATGGCAAAGTTGCAAGCCTAAAAGACGCAATATTATTAATGGCAGATATTCAGCTTGGCAAAACCCTTACTGATGATGAAGCAAATAAGATTCTTAGTTTTATGGAATCTTTATCGGATATTAAAATTGCGAAAGCACAAAAAAAGAAATAGATATTTAATAAGATTTTATTATTTTTGAAATGCACACAACGTGCAACTTTTTAATAACAATTTAGTAGTGCTACTCACTACTTGCACTTAAAGTCCGACAATATTTTGTCGGACTTTTTGTTTTAAAACAATTGCACAAAAATCTAAAGCTATTTTACTACCCTCAAAATAATTTTGGACGGATATTCTGCAGAATGATAAACCCTTTGTGTAGCTTGAACAAAATCGTTTTCATCAGCATTATAAATATCGCAGAAAGTTTGTGGGTTTCTATCAAACAACGGAAACCAACTACTTTGAACTTGCACCATTATTTTGTGTCCCTTTAGAAAAGTATGATGTGAGTCATTCATAATAAATTTTACTTTTGTTACTTTGCCTGGAACAAATGCTTCTGGTTTTTCTAAACTATTTCTAAACTTGCCACGCATTATTTCTCCTCTTACAAGCATCTGAAAATTATCCATTGAGGAATTTGAAGATTTCTTTGGATAAACATCAATTAGTTTTACAATCCAATCAGAATCAGTTCCAGTAGTAGAAACATAAAGCTCAACCTCAATAGGTCCAGCAAGAGTAATGTTTTCTTCCAGTTTTTTTCCTTCAAATAGTATTACATCAGGTCGTGCAGATGCAAATCTTTGATCTTCCACCATATAGGTTTTGTTATACATAGTCTCTGTTCTATGAAATTTTGCTGTGTATGGAACTGGACTTGCTGGGTTACTAATATACTCCGAATAGTTTACCCCTGTATTGGTAACGCTTTTTTTCAATTCTGAATTTCCACTAAAGTATATATTTAATTCTTCGCTCTTTTTAGGTGGCCATTCCTCAAACGTATTCCACTTGTTTGTGCCAGTTTCAAAAACCGATATTTCAGGAAGCTCAATATCAGTTTTGTTTTCTAAATATTTTTGGAAGAACTTTAATTCCAAATTGTTTTGATAGTACTCACTTGTGTTAGAGTCAAACGCCATATTTCCAAAGGAACTTCCATCACTTCTTGCCCAGCCACCGTGCGGCCAAGGACCAACAACTAAGATATTATCTGCATTAGGATTTTTCTTTTCAATTGTTTTATAAGTATTTAAAGCTCCGTATAAATCTTCGCCATCATACCAACCTCCTACAGTCATTACTGCTGGTGCAACTTTTTCAAAATGGTTAAGTGTGTTTCGTGATTTCCAGAATTTATCGTAAGTTCCATGCTGTGTAAAATCATTCCAAAAAGGGATGTCGGTGTAAAAATAATTTTTATTCACATTTTTAATTGTGCCAATGTTAAGAAAATAATTGTACGAATCGCCACTAAGATCAACTATTCTCATACTCCAAGATGTTGTTGGCTTTGGTCGTTCAACTCCGAAGGTAGAAAAAAAGATATAAGAAAGCGAAAGCGTAAAAGCTCCGTTGTGGTGCATATCATCGCCAATAAACCAATCCGCAATTGGTGCTTGCGGAGAAACCGCCTTTAATGCTGGGTGAGAATCATTCAACGACATTGCCGCATAAAAGCCAGGGTAGGATATCCCATAAATACCTACATTACCATTGTTGTTAGGAATGTTGTTTACCAGCCACTCAATAGTATCGTAAGTATCAGAGGCTTCATCAATTTGCTTTCCGCTTTTGTTTGGAATATATGGACGCATATTAACATACTCTCCCTCTGACATAAATTTACCGCGAACATCTTGGTAAACAAAAATAAAATTTTCATTAACTAAGTATTCTGGAAATCTACGAAACTTATCGGTTTCATACGGACTTGAGCTATATGGTGTGCGGGTAATAAGAATAGGATGCTTTTTTGAAACATCGTTTGGAGTATAGACAACAGTATATAGTTTTGTTCCGTCTCGCATTTCAACCATATAATCTTGTTTGGCATATATTTCCGCAATTGACTTTTGTTGAGCAAATACTATAAAGGGCAATGTCAGTATAAGAAAAGCCATAACTCTAATATTCATATACACTCACTAATAATTTATATTTGAATTCAACCACTTTTCAATTTCTTTAACACTCAAATTTTTTCTTGAAGCGTAATCTTCAATTTGGTCTTTCGATATTTTTCCTACCGCAAAATATTTTGAATTTGGATTTGCAAAATATAGCCCACTAACAGAGGCTGCAGGATACATTGCAAGGGTTTCTGTTAAACTAATTCCGCAATTTTTTTCTACTTCAAGCAACTTAAATATTGTTAATTTCTCTGTGTGATCGGGCTGTGCGGGGTAGCCAGGAGCTGGTCTTATTCCAACATACTCTTCCTTAATTATATCACTGTTCGATAGTATTTCATCAGCAGAATAGCCCCAATAATTTGTTCTAACTTTGAGATGCAATAATTCGGCAAATGCTTCTGCCAGCCTATCAGCAAGGGCTTTAATCATAATTGAATTATAGTCATCGTGCTTGGATTCATATTCTTCAATCATTTTTTCAATTCCAACCCCTGTAGTTACTGCAAACATTCCAATATAATCATTTATGTTACTCTCTTTTGGTGCAATGAAATCTGAGAGAGAAATGTTTTTGGAACTTGTAGCCTTTTTACTTTGCTGCCTTAGGAAAAAGAGTTTTTCAATTACTTTTTTTTCTGAATCATTTGAATAGAGTTCAACATCATCACCAACAGAGTTTGCAGAAAATATACCAGTAATACCATTTGCAGTTAGCTTTTTATTTCTAACTATATCGTCAAGCATAGCTTGAGCATCGGCAAATAACTTAGTAGCTTCCGAACCATATTTTTCATCGGATAGTATTTGGGGATACTTTCCTTTTAGTTCCCAAGTTCTAAAAAAGGGAGTCCAGTCAATGAAATTAACTAACTCGGTGAGAGGATAATCTTTCACCATTGTTATTCCCCTTTTTTTTGGCTTAGTAATTGTTTGCTTATCCCAATCAATTTGGAGTTTGTTTTCGCGTGCAATCGGCAGAGCAACGTACTCCTTCTTAAGGCTACGCCTTGCATATTCCTCTCTAAACTTTGAGTAGTCAGTTGCAATTTCTTTTCCAAAATTTTCTGATGTCGTTTTATTTAATAACTTACTAGTTATCTGCACACTCCGTGAAGCATCAATAACATATATCGTAATTCCAGAATATTCTGGAGCAATTTTCAATGCGGTGTGTGCTTTGGATGTTGTTGCTCCCCCTATAAGTAGTGGGATTTTTAAGCCTCTTCTTTTCATTTCGGACGCAACATACACCATCTCCTCTAATGATGGGGTGATTAAGCCACTAAGACCAATTGCATCAACGTTGTTATCAATTGCTGCTTGGATTATTTTTTCAGTTGGAACCATTACCCCCAAGTCAATTATTTCATAATTATTGCAACCTAAAATTACTCCAACAATATTTTTACCAATATCATGAACATCACCTTTTACTGTTGCAAGTAGAATTTTACCAGCCTTGCTTGTATCGCCCGATATTATTTTTTCCTCTTCAATAAATGGTAGCAAGTAGGCAACAGCTTTTTTCATTACACGTGCACTTTTAACAACTTGAGGTAAAAACATTTTTCCTTCGCCAAACAAATCGCCAACAACATTCATTCCATCCATAAGTGGTTCTTCAATTACTTTTACTGGAGAGCCAATTTGCTTACGTGCTTCTTCAACATCTTCTTCAATAAATTCGGTTATGCCCCGTATTAGTGCGTGTTTAAGGCGTTCCTCAACTGTTGTGTTTCGCCACTCAAGTGTTTTTGTTTCGTCTTTAACTTCACCCTTTACACTCTCGGCAATTTCAATTAATCTTTCTGTTGCATCTTTCCTTCTATTTAGAATTACATCTTCAACACGTTCTAATAACTCCTTCGGAATTTCTTGGTAAACCTCTAATTGTCCAGCATTCACAATGCCCATATCCATTCCCGCTTTTATTGCGTGGAATAAAAATGCCGAGTGCATTGCCTCTCGTATTCTGTTGTTACCTCTAAATGAAAAAGATAGATTACTTACTCCACCAGAAATTCTTGCAAATGGTAAATTCTGTTTTATCCATTTTGTAGCATTAATAAAATCTAAAGCATAATTGTTGTGTTCTTCAATTCCAGTAGCAACGGCAAAGATATTTGGATCAAAAATAATATCTTCTGCAGGGAATCCAACATCGTTAACTAAAAGTTCGTAAGCTCTTTTGCAAATTTCAATTTTTCTATTGTATGTATCGGCTTGTCCCTGCTCATCAAAAGCCATTACAATAGTTGCCGCACCGTAGGTCATAATAGTTTTTGCGTGAGCTTTAAATTCTTCTTCGCCTTCTTTTAAACTAATTGAATTTACAATGCCTTTTCCTTGTATGCACTTAAGCCCAGCTTCAATAACACTCCATTTAGATGAATCAATCATAATAGGGAGCTTCGCAATATCAGGTTCCGATGAAACCATATTCAGAAAATTAGTCATAGACTCTTCCGAGTTTAACATTGCGTCATCCATATTTACATCTATAATTTGAGCACCACCCTCCACTTGATGTAGTGCAATATCTAAGGCTTCCTCAAATTTTTCTTCTTTTATTAAACGTGCAAATTTACGCGAGCCAGCAACGTTTGTTCGCTCACCAATATTTGCAAAAATGGAATTGCTATTAATTACCATTGGTTCCATTCCACTTAAACGTAAATGCTTCTCAATTTTATTTGGAATGTGTGGCTTTACTGTTTTAACCATATCAGCAAAGGCTTTGATGTGTTTGTGAGTTGTTCCGCAACATCCACCGATAATATTAAAAAATCCATCTTTGGCATAGTCGCTAAGCACAAAAGTCATTTCCTCCGGAGTTTCATCGTAACCGCCAAACTCATTTGGCAAACCAGCATTGGGGTATAGCGAAATGTAGCAATCCGAAATTCGTGATAACTCCTCTATATACGGACGCATTTGCTGTGGTCCAAGCGAACAGTTTAATCCAATACTTAATAAATTTTTTGTGTTAGCAATAGAAATATAAAACGCCTCGGTGGTTTGCCCAGAAAGAGTTCTGCCACTTTGGTCAACAATAGTTCCTGAAATCATTATAGGAAGTGTAAGTTTTAATTCTTCAAATATTTCTTCAACTCCAACCAGTGCAGCCTTTGCAACTAATGTATCAAATACAGTTTCAATTAAAAGAATGTCCACACCACCTTCAATTAATCCTTTTGCTTGCTCTTTGAAACTATCTTTTACTTTGTTAAAAGTAACAGCTCTAAAGCCAGGGTTATTTACATCAGAGGAGAGTGAAAGCGTTGTGTTTGTTGGTCCCATAGAACCAGCAACAAAACGTGGCTTTTCTGGATTTTGTTTTGTGAATTTATCAGCAACTCTTTTTGCAAGTTTTGCCGATTCGTAATTAATTCTGTAAACCAAATCTTCCATTTCATAATCCGCTTGCGAAATAGAAGTTCCATTAAAAGTATTAGTTTCAATTATATCCGCACCAGCATTGAGATAATCACGATGAATTGCAGAAATAATTTCTGGTTGTGTTAAGGAAAGTAAATCGTTATTCCCCTTTAAGTTTGTCGGGTGGTTTTCAAATTCACTTCCTCTGTAATCTTCCTCTGTTAGTTTGTGCCTTTGTATCATTGTCCCCATGGCACCATCTAAAACTAAAATTCTACTTTTAAGAATATTTTTTATTTCGTTAATTCTATTCATTGTTTTCCACTATAGTTATATTTCATTGAAGCTAAACACAAATATACCTAAATTTGGAATAAGTGGTTTTTTATGAATTGTTGGGAGTAGAAATGATTATAGTAACGGGTGGTGCAGGTTTTATTGGAAGTGCTTTGGTTTGGAAATTAAACCAAATGAGTGAACGCGAAATAATTATAGTTGATGAATTAGGCACTGATGACAAATGGAAAAATTTAACAGGGCTACGGTATATTGATATTTATCAACCAGACAAATTTCTTGAACTAATTATTGCTGATAATTTCCCTTTTGAAATTGATACAATTTTTCACCTTGGTGCTTGCTCATCTACAACAGAAAAAGATGCAGATTATCTTTTGAATAATAATTTTCGCTATTCACAATATCTTGCAAAGTATGCAGTTACACATCGTGCACGTTTTATTTATGCTTCCTCTGCCGCAACATACGGCGATGGCTCAATGGGATACTTGGATGACGAAAACGAGTTAAACAAACTTCGTCCTCTTAATATGTATGGATATTCGAAACATCTTTTCGATTTATGGATGCACAAAACTGGTTACAACGAAGAGGTTGTTGGATTAAAATATTTCAATGTGTTCGGACCAAATGAATATCACAAAGATGATATGCGAAGTGTTATACATAAATCATACAAACAAATTTTAGAAACTGGCTCGGTAAAACTTTTCAAATCCTACAAAAGCGAATATAAAGATGGCGAACAGAAACGGGATTTTATTTATGTAAAAGATGTTGTAGATATGACTTTACATTTTTTTGAAAACCGTGATGTAAATGGTCTCTTCAATGTTGGCACGGGTAAATCACGATCTTGGATTGACCTTGTAACGGCAGTGTTTAATGCAATGGATAGACCAGTTAACATTGAATTTATTGATATGCCAGATGTTTTAAAAGAGAAATATCAATACTTCACAGAGGCTAATATTGATAAAATTAAAAATGCTGGATACAAAAACGAAATTTCATCACTCGAAGATGGTATAACGGACTACGTTAAAAACTATTTGATGAAGGATAGTTATTTGGATAAGTGATTTAACTAATCACTTTAGTTAATATTATGTATTACAAATTAAATTGTTGAGATAGTTATGAATATTCAAGCAGAGAAAATGGAAGTTATGAAAATGATAATTGACACCAATGACTTAAATATCATTAATTCAATAAAAGCTCTTTTAAAAACCGAACCAGATGTTGATTTGTGGGAGACCCTCTCACAAAATGAAAAAGAGGATGTTGTAAAAGGAATTGAAGAAGTAAAAAATAATGATGTTGTTGATTATGAAACTTTTGTTAGTAAGTATAGATAATGAAAAGAAAAGTGATATTATCAAAAAGGGCTTCACACAAATTAGATGTGCTTTTTAATTATCTCCAATCCAATTGGTCGCAGAATGTAAAAACAAGTTTCATAGAAAAACTAGATAAAAAACTTGAGATGATTAAAGAAAATCCAGAAATTTTTCCTAAATCCAATATCATTAAGGGGCTTCACAAATGTGTTATTACTAAGCAAACAACATTATATTATTTATTTGATGATTTCACAATTAGTATTGTTACCATATTTTTTAACAAACAAAATCCAAATGCTTTAATGAATGAAATTAATAAGGATGACTAATTATGAAACTCGCTACGCTACTCTACGTTCAAAAAGATGACAAAACATTAATGCTCTATCGTAATAAAAAAAAGAATGATTATCACGAGGGGAAGTGGAATGGACTTGGTGGTAAATTTGAGCCAGGCGAATCTCCAGAGGAATGTGCAATTAGAGAGTTGGAAGAAGAATCGGGATTGATAGCTAAAGAGTTGATACTAAAGGGGCATATAACATTTCCGATGTTTGATGGAAAAGATGATTGGTATGTTTTTGTTTTTACAATTCGAGAATTTGAAGGCGAACTAATTGATTGTAACGAAGGGCATTTAGAGTGGATAGCCAATGACGAACTCCCAAATTTAAATCTTTGGGAAGGGGATAAACATTTTATCCATTGGCTATTTCAAGATAAAATTTTTAGTGCCAAGTTTAATTATAAAGATGGCGAGTTTGTTGATTACATAGTGAAATTTTATTGAGCAGAAAAATTTCAGTTATATTACCTTTTTATAATGCCGAAAAAACTATTAGCCGAGCAATTAAAAGCATTGCAGAACAAGGCTACACAAACTTTGAATGCGTTTTAATTGATAACAATTCTACAGACAAATCCCCTTTAATAGCACGGAAATGGAGAGAAAAGGATAATCGTTTTGTTGTGATTTCTGAAAAAGAACAAGGCGTTGTGTTTGCATCCAACACGGGCTTTAATTTTTCAAAGAGTAAATACGTTGCACGAATGGATGCAGATGATTTTGCATATCCAACAAGGCTACAAGAGCAAGTTGAATTCTTAGATAATAATACTGAATATGGTGCAGTATCAGGATTGGTAGAATACATTCCTCATTCGGAATTTACTGCAGGTTTTAAGCGGTATGTAAACTGGAGTAATTCGATAATTACTTATAATGAAATTATAAAAAAACAATTTGTTGAAATGCCTATTGTTAATCCAACAGTAATGTGGCGTAGAGATGTGGCAAACAAAATTGGAATGTATAGTGCTGGCGATTTTCCAGAAGACTATGAAATGTGGCTCCGATGGTTAAGTAGCGGAATTAAAATTGCAAAAATTCCAAGTGTTGTTTTAAAGTGGTATGACTCTGATGAAAGACTTACGCGCACAAATCCAATTTACTCTGATGAATCTTTTTTCAAAATTAAAACAAAGTATCTCGCCGAATGGCTGAGGAAAAAGAATCCGTTCTATCCCAATGTTGTTGTTTGGGGGGCAAGTAAAAATTCGCGCAAACGAGCAAAGCACCTTTTTGATTATGGCGTTGAAATAAAATACTACATTGATATTAAGCCAAGAACAAATTTGGATAGAGAAGTTATTAATTATAAAAATATCCAATCGGCAAATGAGATATTCATTTTAGTATATATGAAACAGGAAGATGCGAGGAAGGAAATTCAAGATTTTTTGAAAGACCGCAATTTTATTGAGGGTGTTAATTATCTGTTGGTTTCTTAAAGATTACCACGAAAGGCTCGAAGCAAAGCATCAATGCTTCTGCTCTTCTAACTTCAAATAGCACGCCAACCAAAAGAATTGTCTTTATCTGTTACAATCAGTTTAATCTGCGTGCTATTTTTTTATATTTGCTTTATCTTTCACTAAGCGTTAATTCAACATCTCTGCTTTTTCCATCTCGTTCAATTGTTAATTTTACAGTATTACCTGGTTTGTGTTCTTTTAAATATTTGGAATAAACTTTCAAATCTCTTACAGTCTTACTGTAAAGTTTCACAAGGTTGTTGTCATCTCTCATTTTCTATCTATTTTAAGAAGAGACTTTTTTGACTTTTATAAAATCTAAAAATTACCATTTACACAAAATAATACAGCCTCCACAATTAACTTAACGGTAGTATATTTCCAAATATATTATAAGTTATAAACCCTTGCAGAGCAATTAATTTTTAATTAGTCTAAATTCTTTTACTTAAAAAACTAAAACAAAAAAGGAGAAAAGAGGTGTAAGATGCTTATTTTTAGATAGTTAAAAAGAAAAATATTGCAAACAAACACCACTTTTCAGATGATTAAAAATACAAAAACCTTGGGAC
>CAMZLW010000110.1 GCA_947311785.1 uncultured Ignavibacteriales bacterium
TAATAATAAATTAAAAAAATCCTCTGAAAACACGGGACACCTTTTTTAATGCAAATTTACTAATTCCACAACAATAAGGGTAGAACCAACTAGTTATATATATAGTCGTTTTTATTTACCAACAACTTAAGTCGTTGGTAAATAAAAAGCTAGCCAATTTTAACCGTTTCAACGGTTTTTAATATTCACCCATAAAAATTGAATAAGTCAAGCATAATATCTATCTGTTTAGTTAGCATACATTCTTTTCTTATATAACTAAATCCTAATTTTCGTACTATCATATTTCACAGATTAGCCGTCAAAAACAATCTACTAATGCTTCTAAATAGCTCAGCACAAGTTAATCTGCATTGGTATTGCTCAATTAATAATGTTGCATTTAGTAGAAATAAACTCGTTATCCCAACTAACCAAAATTTTATTCGAAAAAGACTAAACAATTTTAGAATACCCCCGATAGTAGCATCATAAAAAAATATTACTTATTTGATTAAATGAGTAGCAACAAATCATTATCCATTAATAAAGCCACGGAATGGCGTTTAGTGGATTTAAAACAAAACAAAGGAGTGTATTGTGAGATTTTTAATTGTTATTTCGTTAATACTTAATTTTGCTATTAATGCACAAATAGTAAATAAAGTATTAGTATCTGGAATTGCTGGATACGAAAGCCACGACAACGATGTGAAAAATGCTTTTCTACTTGGTTACGCAAGTTACAACGGAACAGAATTTGAGGGTGAAATATTTATTTATTCTCAAAATTTAGCATCCTCATTTGAGTATGCCAAAGTACACAATTATCAGATGATAGTTCGTTCAACTACAGGTTTAAGTTCTGGAATTTACTATGCAGATAAAAATCCTGAAATAAAATTAGTTATGCCTGCAGGGAGTAATAGCTCCGTAAAAGCCTATAACGGTGATATTGAAACATGCCCAGTAATAGTAACTGGTGCAGGAAATGATAAAAATGTTACAGGCTATAATATTGATTTCTATTCAATAGACCCAATTACAGAGAATAGTTATTCAAGCTTTTCAAATGGATATATTGCATGGCAAATTGCATTTATTTCGAATAATTTAGATTGCTCAATTGATGAAGCAAGAACTAAAGCAAGAGAAAATGGAACAGAATATGGCGTTTGGAATGAGCAAAATGGCTACGGACAAATAGATGTTGAGGCTACAATAAATAATGTATTTGAACCAGCTCCAGTAGAATTAACTTCATTTGTAGCTACCTCTCAACAAGCAAGCGTAGTTTTAAACTGGACAACAGCCACAGAAGTAAATAATTACGGATTTGATATTCAAAGATCTGTAGGACAGAAATCTTTTCTGTCCATTGGTTTTGTAGAAGGACACGGAAACAGCAACTCGCCAAAAGAATACTCTTTTATTGATACAGATATAATTAGTGGAGGAGTTAAATATCGTTTAAAACAAATGGATAACAATGGCACTTTTGAATACTCGGATGTTGTAATTGTAGAATCAAATATTTTGTCTAAAACGGTATTGCATCAAAATTATCCAAATCCATTTAACCCAAGCACACAAATAAATTTCACACTTGCAGAAGCTGGTGATGTAAATGTTTCTGTTTATAATGCACTTGGTGAAAAAGTAGCCGAGTTGGTAAACAGAAAAATGAATGCAGGCACTCACAATGTTGAGTTTACCGCAAGCAACCTTGCAAGTGGTTTATACTTCTACCGTTTGGTTGCAGACTCTTACGGAGAATCTTCAACCTATTCCAAAACAATGAAAATGATGCTTATAAAATAAAAGACTTAAGCAATCTCGTATAGCGGAACTCTTAATAAAATGAAATGTATTAGTAGAGTTCCGTTCTTTTTACGGAGTTGCTTATTACCATGATGGTAATAAATATATATAAACACTTATTATTTCGAGAATCTCAGTATAACACAATTCATGCTTTTATTGGAAATCTTTTATATTCAAATTAATTAACCAAAGGGGCAGGTTGTGTAAGAGTATCGCAGACTCAACTAACCCTCATTTTTAATACTGTAAAATATTCCCATTTTTTGACTAACACTACATTGTAAAACTCTACACTTATCAGTAATTTTCAGTTTCATATCTATTTAAACTTTAAGGAGTAAAAATGAAAATTGATTGGAATGAATTTATTGACCGTCAAATAAATATAACCATGAAAGAGAACTACGGTGTTGTTTACAGTAATAAAAAAGATGACGAACCTGCTTTTTACGAAATAGTTTTTAAAACTGGAAAACTATCCAAAGTGTATGAAGAGGGGCTTATGATTGAAGCTGTAAGAGATAATCAAAGTTATAAATCTTTTATACCATACGAATCTATTAAATCAGTAGATATCTTTTAACTGTAGAACGGAAATCTTTTCCATTTAAAACTTATAAAAAACAAAACAATGAAAAAAACAAGAATTGCTTTTCTATTACTACTCACATTTATTACTATCAATGCAGAAGATAATTACGAAATTAAATCTCTTCGAGTATTCCAAAGTGGAAATCAAACATCTTTTCCTGTTGCACTATTTGGCTCAAAAATAACAATTGAATTTGATATTAAAGCAGAGGATGAACCCACTTGGGAAATTGTTTTTTTACTCTGCAATAAAGATTGGCAACCCTATGAAAATCCTAGCTTAATAGATCAACAAACAAATACCGCACTAAATTTATGGTTTGAAACAATTCATAATAAAGGCGAAAGAGCCAGCTATCATTACAACGATACTTTCCCAAATGAAAATATAAAATTCCCACTCTCTGGAAAGTGGATGTTTTTTATCCGAGATATGTATAACTCAGATTTAGTATATGGCGAAGGAAAATTTTATGTTGTAAACGATATTGCAACTGAGTTGCGAACATCAATAACTACAAATAGTATGCAAGGGCGTAATATTTTGCCAGCAGTATTTGGTGAAGTATTTAACATTAAAAATTCTGTATCATTGCCAGATTCAATGTTTGCTGATAAAATTTCACACATCGAAATTATTGAAAATAAGAAAATTGAAGACCCAATTAAAATAGATAAATCTTATGATAGTGAATTTAGATATTATGAAATTGATGATATTAATTCTTATTCTTTTTTTGCCAAAAACATTCAACCAGGCGGAGCATATCGTCAGGTTAACTTGATGGATAAAACTAAACATTCTCCACCAAAAACTTCTGCTCATTTTAACGGAGTTGAAGTATCAAATAAATTTAATCCTAATGGACGTGATAATTTTGGTGGTTCAAAAATTATGGATTATAAAAACAGATATTCTGAATATATGGATGTTGAGTTTAAACTACGGCTACCTGATGGATATTATCAAAATGTATTTATAGTTGGAGCTTTTACCAATTGGGATATTTATCCAGAGTTTAAAATGAATTCGAAAGATGATTTGTTTACCCTTACTACCGAGTTAAAAAGGGGTATTTACGATTATCAGTATGTTGTAGTAGATTTCAAAAATGATTATTTATCCAATATTGATTGGATCGAATTGGAAGGAAATTCGTGGACAACAAATAGAGAGTACAATGTTTTTCTTTTTTACGAGACTGAAGAAGAGGGTGGGTACGACAAGATAATTGCATATAATAAGATATGGAGCAGAAAGTAATGAGCAAAATTAAAGTTGGTGTTGTTGGAACAGGATACTTAGGCAAACTTCACACAAAATTAGTACGAGATGTAGATAGTGCTGAGTTAGTAGGGGTTTACGATAAAGATTTGTCAACAGCGGAACTTGTTGCAGAAGAATTTAAAACTGAATCATTTTCTGAATTGAACAATTTGTTAGAGAGTGTTGAAGCTGTTATTATTGTTGCTGCTACAAAGGCTCATTACAAACTTGTTAAAACTGCCATTAACAAAGGGCTTCATATATTTGTTGAAAAACCAATTACTGCCGAAATTTGGGAAGCGGAAGAAATTGTAAAATTAGCAGAGGAGAAAAATCTTAAATTACAAGTAGGACACATTGAAAGATTTAACGGTGCATTGGTCTCGTTAGATCAGTTTAAATTAAACCCAATGTTTATTCAAACAGATAGACTTGCAAAGTTTAACCCACGCGGTGCTGATGTTGCGGTTGTTTTAGATTTAATGATTCATGATATTGATATTATTTTAAGTCTTGTTAAAAGTGAAGTTAAGCATATTAGTGCAAGCGGAGTTAATGTAGTTTCCGATAGTTTAGATATTGCAAATGCACGCATCGAGTTTGAAAATGGTGCTGTTGCAAATGTTACAGCAAGCAGAATTTCTCAAAAACAAATGAGAAAAATGAGGATATTCCAGCAAGACGCATACATAGCTGTTGATTTTAATTCTGGCACATCAGAAATTTATCGCCTTGTTGAACCTAATGATAAGAGCCTTAAAGATTTTATTTCTTTTGGAGAAATGGGAATTGGTGAAAATAAAAAAGCTGTAATTTACGAGCAACCAGAACAAAAGGAAATTAACGCTTTACAATACGAGCAACAACTTTTTATAAATGCAATAGTTAATGATGAAACCCCAATAGTATCGGGCAAAGATGGGCTTCGTGCATTAAAAGTTGCAGAGATGATAATTAATAAAATAAACGAATCTGGAATGAAATGAAAAAAATAATATTAACTATAGTTTTAGCTACACTATTGTTTGGATGTTCTGCACAACAGGCCTTAAAAAATCTTTCTAAACTTGAATTTAAAATTGATTCTGTTTCCGATTTTGAAATATTAGAAATTCCGATAAGTGGCAAAAGTGGAGTTGGAGATTTTTCGCCAAGTGAATTGTTAAAAGTGGTTCCAGCATTTTCAAGCGGAAACTTGCCAGCATCGTTTACTCTTAATGTCTCTGTTAAAAATCCTAATACAAATGATGGGATTTCTGATTATCTAAAACTTGAAATAGTTTCGCTCCCTTGGGAGTTTTATTTTAACGATAAAAATTTATTACAGGGAAATATTTCGGAACCCATAAAATTTCATGGAAATGATTCAAAAAAAATAATTCCAATAAAAATTTATGTGAATATTTTTGACATTGTAAGTGGTGGTAGTATTAATGAAATATTAAATAGTGTGTTAAACTATGGTGGTAAAAATCCTTCAACTGCAAAAATATCACTTTATGCGAAGCCTGTTATTGGAACTATACTCGGAAATATTCCATACGACCGTATTAAAATTGTAGATTATAAATTTAGTGGAAAATAATTTGTAGTGTGAAATTGAACTTTTGCTATAATTTAATTCTTCTGGCTCTAATCTAAAAAGGGATAGTTCCAAGTTCTAATTATCTTTATAATGTCGTGCCTACCTGTGCGGTATGACACTATTTAGAGCCTGGTCGTAAAGTCGTTGTATGATATTTTCTACAAATAGAACCGACTCAATCAGTTAGGTATAGCGACTTGCCTCTGTATTCTGACCGAAGGGAAGAATACCCAGAACATGGGGCTTGTCCCCGAGCCGTTCGAGTCACACACATTGTGTTTAACTAGTAAATTTACCGTTAAATTTTATATTTCGTATATCCCAAATTAGTGAACAAAACTTTTCCTTTTTATTTTGTAACTTAGCAGAATTGGTAACTTTACACAAGTACGCATTTCAGCTAACCTAGTAAAATCTTCAATAAATTTGCTTTTGTAAATTCTGGAATGTTTTTTTGAAATTCGATTGTTGTGTTTTTATCCCACTGTTTACCACTTGATACTTTATGAGAGTGCAAATTTAAAACTGCAAAATTTCTTTTTGCAATTTTTTGTTCATCGGTAATTACAAAGAATGCAACAATTATTGGAAGCCCAAATTCATTGCTCCACTTTTGATAAGACTTAATAGCTCTTTCGTTTACAAGCCATTTTGCTCCTCGTTTACCTTTCCAATCGAGCAAAGCGGATTTATTTTTATACGAAATTATTACATCGGGTTTATCTTCACCTTTTTCCCACACTTTTTTATAGCGGTTATCCTCTCCAAATTCTGTGCATCTAAATCCCCATTGCAATAAAAGATTTTTTCCATTGAACTCAGCAACATCGTGGAGTTTATAATTTTTTCTGAAATCTTGTGTTGATTTGGCTGGATTAAAATCTAAATTTTTCATATCTAAAGGTAAGAATTGGAGATTAAAAATGTTATATTATATGTGAGAATTAAAAATATAAATAGGTTAAATAAATAGGTTAAATAAAATATAACATTTGTGAGGTAACATGAAAAAAATAATGTATGTGCTTTTTGTATTAGTAGCTTTTTCTACCATTTCTTGGGGGCAAGTTAAAACAGATGAAAAAAAAATGGTTATTAACAAAACTACTGGTGATACAACATATACCGAATCTGTAATTATTTCGGAAAGCGAGGATATTACAGCACGTAATAATATGATTACAATTAATGTTCTTAAATTTTTCTTTTTTTATAATATTTCATACTACCGCAAAGCTTCAGAATCGGTTGTTGTCGGAGCAGGAATACAGACTCCAACATTCGGTGATATGTCTGGTGTTGGAATTAATCTCGAAGTTAGGTTTTACCCCAATGGTAAAAATATGAGGGGATTTTATGTAGCACCAAACGCATCATATAATTCTTTTAAATATGGTAGTGGAAGTGCAAGCAATGTTTTTTCTATAGGTGGGCTTTTGGGGTGGCAGTGGTTTCCAGGTGACCAATTCGCTATGGGGCTAGGGCTTGGAATAGATTATTATTCAGGCTCTCAAGATAATTCGTCTTCAAAGTTTGATGGTACAATGCCTGCACTAAGGTTTGATGTTGGATATGCATGGTAGTTTTCTTAGCCTTATTAATTTTGTTGGTTCTACCCTTATTGTTGTGGGTAAAGGTCTAAGTTCCCATGGAAAAATAGTATGGCACTTCTAAAATTCTTAAAAGTTCTATAACCTCTACCAACAGATTTCACTTCTTGAATTTTTCCATTTAA
>CAMZLW010000111.1 GCA_947311785.1 uncultured Ignavibacteriales bacterium
AACCCAAAAGGTTATCATCCCTAACTCCAGCTAAGGCGGGGCAGGTCGTCTTATGCATTGATAATTCTTAATCTGGGTCTTGTTCTTTCCAATCCTATTGCATAATCGGGGGTTAATTTATAAATCACGGTAATCTAAAAACTCATCCCACGATTGAATAATATCTATGACGTTTTTACGGTGTTAGAACAAAACCGATATAACTTTCCATTTTTAGGCGAAAAATCTAAATCTCCTTTAAAGCCACGCTTTTTTAATTCACGGACAAAAACCTTCATAAAAAATCCGTGTGTTACCATTAATATATTTTGATACCCTGAGTTTTCAATCAATTTTATAAATTCATTAATTCGTAAAAGCGTTTGAGGCTTTACTTCCTTTTGGCTTTTGCAAGAAAATAGCCACGCAACTCTTCCAACAATTTGCCAAACCATATAGTGTAGCCTGGTATTGGTTACAATGAATGCCGATAAAGGAACCTCAACAATAAGTGGAGTTGATATAATTTCTCCATTATAAATTGTTTTAGCTGTTGTTTGAGCTCGTGATAATGTGCTTGCATAACAAACATCCCATTCGCCACTATCAATATTTACTTTGTTTGGCTTTACTGGATATATGTCATATCCACTCATATTGTCGTTAAATTCAGCGGAATTTAATTTGCTATTTCTGGGTGGAGTAAAAACTTTGAAATGTCTTACTAATCCTATTTTCATTTTTATACTTCTTTATATCTAAAACAATCTGTTGTGTGGTCGTTAACCATTCCTATTGATTGCATGTGTGCATATATTATTGTTGAACCAATAAATTTGAATCCACGTTTTTTTAGGTTCTTACTTAATGTGTCCGATTCCATTGAGGTTGCTGGCACATCACTCATTTTTTCCCACTTATTTACGATAGGTTTATTGTTTACAAATTGCCAAATATATTTATCAAAACTTCCAAACTCTTTTTGGATTTCAATAAATGCTTTTGCATTTGTAACTGCCGAACGGACTTTTAATTTATTCCTAATAATACCAACGTTTTGCAGAAGATTTTCAATTTTTGCTTCTGAGTACTTTGCAATTTTATTTACATCAAAATTATCAAAAGCTTTTTTGTAATTTTCACGTTTACGCAAAATTGTAATCCAACTAAGCCCAGCTTGTGCCCCTTCGAGTATAAGCATTTCAAAATGCAATCTGTCATCGTGAACAGGAACACCCCAATCTTCATCATGGTATTTAACATACAGTTCGTCTGTTCCGCACCATTCACATCTATTAATCATCTTTTATCCTTTCTGTTTTTAGAACTCTTTGCATAACTAAAATTGTTGTGCCACTCTCGGATACTCTTAAAATTTAAGTGGTTTTTTACTTAACCCAAACCGTTTTAATATTCACAAACTCCTTTATTCCGTAGTGCGATAGTTCTCTTCCGTAACCAGATATTTTGGTTCCACCAAAGGGCAACCGTGGATCTGATTTTACTAATCCATTAATAAATACTGAGCCTGAATTTATCTCCTTTGCAATTAGTTTTGCATTTTCGGTATTGCTTGTCCAAAGTGATGCACCAAGACCAAATGGAGTATCGTTAGCAATATGAATTGCGTCAGCTTCATCTTTTGCTCTAATCATTATGGCTACTGGTCCAAACAGCTCTTCGTCGTATGCAAGCGTTCCCTTTTTAACATTGCTTAAAACCGTTGCTGGATAAAATGCACCTTCGCGTTCAAGTCTTTTTCCGCCACAAAGTATTTTTGCTCCTTGCTTTTCAGAGGTCTTAACTTGGTAGTCTAATTCTAAAAGTAAATCCTCTCTTGCAATAGGACCAAGCTCTGTCTCACTATTTATTGGATTTCCAACAACCAGTAATTTCATTTTTGCAACAAACTTAGTTTCAAATTCATCTGCAATTTCATCAAGTAAAATAAATCTTTTTGCCGCAATACAACTTTGTCCGTTATTTAAAATTCGAGCGGTTACACCCACCCTAACTGCTTCATCAATGCTTGCATCATTAAAAACAATAAACGGATCACTTCCGCCCAGTTCCATAACGCTTTTTTTTAATGCCTTTCCAGAGGCAGAAGCAACTGCCATTCCAGCAGGTTCGCTTCCTGTTAATGTTGTTGCTTTGATTAATGGATTAGAAATTACGCTCTCCACTTGCGAAGAATCAATCAATAGTGTTTTGAATATTCCATCAGGTAAACCAGCTTCAATAAATATTTCTTCAATTGCCAAGGCACTCATCGGCACATTTGACGCATGTTTAAGCAACGCAACATTGCCAGCCATCAATGCTGGAGCAGCAAATCGGAATACTTGCCACAGCGGATAATTCCATGGCATCACTGCAAGCACTATTCCTATTGGGTCAAACTGAACAAAACTTTCTGAAGCATCTGTTTTGATCATCTCTTTGCTTAACATTTGCTCTGCGTTTTCGGCGTAATATTCACAAACCCATGCACACTTTTCTATTTCTGCAATAGATTGTGAAATTGGCTTTCCCATTTCGAGTGTCATTATTTCTGCATACTTTTTACTATTGCTTCGCAAAACATTTGCACTACTTTTAAGTAATTTCGCTCGATGTTCAAAAGTGGTTTTCCTCCAGTATTTATAAGCCTTTTCTGATGATATTATTATTTCATTAACTTGTTCATCTCTCATTTTTTCAAATGATTTTACCAACTTATTTGTTGTAGAATTAATTGTTTCAATTGCCATAATCTTTTAACCTATATTTTGTCTTAATCTTTTTATTTGAAATATTACTTACACATCTTAGTAAAACCTTGCGAGTTTTATTTTATCACTTTATAAACTTAACTCTGCATTACACATTTTGTTAGGTTATACAAAACATGCTATTTGTTAATCTCCAAAGTTTACATCCATAATGTATTGAACTTTTATTGCCAGTTAACACAAAATTAACTTGATTAAATTATATATTATAATTATTTATTGCTCAACAAATTACTCATAAATGGGTTTCCAAATGGCAAAGAAAAATCCTAAAACATTTATCATTGATACAAATGTAATTCTTCACGATCCAAATTCAATTCATCAATTTGAAGAAAATAATATCGTAATTCCTATAACAGTAATTGAGGAAATTGACCACTTCAAACGAGGTAGTCAAGTAATAAATATTAATGCACGGCAATTTGCAAGAACTCTTGATTCCCTTACTGGCAAAGAGCTTTTCAACGGTGGTATTTCTTTGGGTAAAGGAAAAGGGAAAGTTAGAGTTGTAATTACCAATGGGATGTGCGAAGCAATTAAATCTGCATTTAGAGAAGACACACCAGACCACCGAATTTTAAGTTGTGCTTTTGACCTTGAAAAAAGTAGTAAAATAAAAAAGAAACATATACTTGTTACCAAAGATGTTAATCTTAGAATGAAAGCTAAAGCACTTGGAATACTTGCAGAAGATTATTCTACCGACAGAATACAGAGTGTTGACGAGCTTTATAGTGGCAAAGAAGTTATTGAGGATTTTGACGATAATGTAATAAAACGATTTTACGAAACCCCATATCACGTTGATGCCAGTGAGGTTAAAGAAAAAACGAATTCTGAATTTGTTCCAAACAAATATTTTATAATTAGAAACACAAGCCGTTCGGTATTAGCAAATTTAGATTCGGAACAATTGCTTTTCAACAAGATTGATAAAAATCCAGTTTCTGGAATTATGCCAAGAAACGCAGAACAAACATTTGCGATGAACGCTTTGCTAAATCCAAACATTCCTTTAGTTTCACTTACAGGTAAGGCGGGAACTGGGAAAACACTAATTGCCCTTGCTAGTGCTATTCACATACGAAAAAAATATCGCCAAATTTTTGTGGCTCGCCCCATAGTTCCGTTAAGCAACAAAGATATAGGTTTTTTGCCAGGCGATGTTGAAAGTAAAATTGGACCTTACATGCAACCGTTGTGGGATAATTTAAAAGTTATTCAAGATCAATACTCAGAATCTGATTCACATTATGTTGCAATTTCTAATATGCTAAAGGATGAAAAATTAGTTGTAGAACCACTAAGCTACATTCGTGGAAGAAGTTTACAACGCATTTATTTTATTGTGGATGAAGCACAAAACTTAACTCCGCACGAAATAAAAACGATAATAACTAGAGTGGGAGAGGGTTCTAAGATTGTGCTTACTGGCGATATCTACCAAATTGACCATCCATATTTAGATTCTCAATCGAATGGATTATCGTATTTGATAGATCACTTTAAGGGACAAAAACTTTATGCCCACGTTAATCTCGAAAAAGGAGAACGTTCCGAGTTAGCAGAACTTGCGAGCAACTTGCTTTAGATAGTAGGAGACACAGTCAAGCTAGTGTTATGTTAATTTACCGACAAAGTATAGTTAACTTTACACTAGTTTAAAAATTTGAAGCTTAGCAATTGAGTTTTATGGCATTTTTATTTTTTCTTCCAAATAAAAAAATCTTTTTGGTTCTTTAAATTTCTTGCTTAGTTCGTAAGGGAAATCTACACCTTCGCCACCTTTCTCTTTTAAACTTAATTTTCCGGTAGTTAATTGGGCAAAGGAATTTCTACTAAAACGGAAAGTTATATTTTGGCTTGCAACAGTTTCTCTAATCAAATAGTATTGGCTCTCTTCATCTAACATAATATCTTCAGCAACATCGTTTTCCCATAAAACTAAATCTACATTTGCTTGCTCAGTAAATTCACGAGTGGCATTTTTAATTTCAACTTCTGCTGTTATAAATGGTGTATTAAAATTTAGATTTAGCATTGTTAAAAGTTCATCGCTAGTAAATGTCATCTGTCCAATTAAAGTTCCATCGTTACTTACACTAGATTTAATTTGCTTTACATCTTGCACAACAAATCTTACTCCATCTTCGCTAATACGATATACTGTACCTGGACGGCAATTTGTACGTGGTGTTTCAAACGGTTTAAAATTCTTTAACAATGAGTTAGGGGTCGCTTGTGCAAACAGAATAGCTGAAATAAAATATATTGTTACAAATAATTTTTTCATAAAATTTCCAAATAGTTTTCTTTACAACTTATCATCGATAATTTTATACAAAAGTTAATCCCAAATAACACATTAGAATAACCAACTAAAACAATAAATTCTACTAACCCATGTAAACATATAGGGCTTAACCCCGCCACAGAGTTTCTTGTTTCCACCCACGCATAATGTGAGGTAATTGCATTACCAAAGAAATGCGTAAACCGAAAATGATGTTACACTCCATGGTCTATTTTGAAAATGTGATTTCTCACCGCTGCCTCTAGCACCAATTAAGCCATATTGAAACTCTAAACTTCCCTGAATATTTTTTGTTAAATTTAAATTAACACCAACTATTACATCCAAGAAGATAGATGATTGGTTTTTTCTTTCAACTAGAAATTCTTTTTCTGTATCATAAAATGAGTAGTAACCTTTAGAACGACCAAAATCAATTCCATACAAAAAATTTATTACTTTGTTATATCCAACTTTCCTCAATTGCATTCCATATTTTGTAAGCCGCAATTCAGAATATTGTGTATTGTTTCTGTTTTCATTCACATCTTCTGACCCTATGTAAATTGTGTAGATATCAGGCATATATGGTGATTTGTTAGGATGTCTATAACGTAAGTTCCGCAAAAACAGCAATAAAAAACCGACGTAAGCCTATATTAGCAAAGGTTTTATGAGCATTTAGCCCAAATTATTTTCTTAGCTCAGTTTTATAGTTTTAATTTTAATCCTAATCCTTTAATTATTTGTTTTTGATGTTCTAAGAGA
>CAMZLW010000112.1 GCA_947311785.1 uncultured Ignavibacteriales bacterium
AAAAGTAAAACCTTTAGTGTATAGCTCTATTTATTTTTAAGAACTAAAGTAACTATTTGAATAATTTTGAGAAGAATACAGAGCCAAGACTCTATAGCTAACTGACTGACTGAGTCGGTTCTATTTGTGGAAAATATCAAACAACGACTTTACGACCCTGCACTATATATAAAGTCTCTGAAATATTTCAACAAGTTCAGAATGATTTTGAGGTTATCCAAAGGTTTCTATTAAAGCAAGTTTACTTTGGTGCACGCACAATATTTAAGATTGCTGCAATGAAGAAAATAATATTTGCCAGCCAGCCAGTGAGTAGGGGAGACATAACTCCGTTTTTACCAAACGCCTGACTTATGCTCATAAAAACTAAATATGTAAAAGTAATTATTAGGTTTATTCCAAACTGCAATGCTAACCCACCTTTGCGTTTGTTTGTTGAAAGCGGAAGTCCAAAAAGGACTGTTATTATTGAGGCAAATGCAAAAGCAATACGCGAGTGAAATTCAATTTGAACTCGTTTAGGGTCTGTTCCAGCAAGCAGTTGCTCATCTGCTAATTCACTAAGTTCTGTTAAAGTCATCTCTTCATTTTTAATCTGCTTTTTTATAATATCTTTCGGAGAAAAGTGTAAATTATCAAGCACTATTTCATCAAACCTATGCGAAGTTTCTGATAGGTTAGCAAAGTGCCTTTGAACACCATCAAACAGAGTCCAACTTGCCGATGAAGAATCGTAAGTCATTTTTTTAGCATCAATTCTGCTAATTATTTGTGTGTAGTCGTTAGGATTAAAATCTTGGATGCTTATAATATTTGCTCGTTCGGATTTTACATTGTATGATGAAATTGAAACAATGCGTGTTTTACTATCCTGAAAATAAATATTATTTCCACTTCTAATAGTTCCCCAATCCATATAATTACGTTCAATGCTAACTTTAATTTTATTAGCAATTGGCGATATATATCCACCAAAATAAAGTGAGAAGAAGGAAATTAAAATAGCCATGGCAATAAAGGGTGCCATGTATCTGTAAAGGCTAACTCCACTAGCCTTTAGTGCAATTACCTCGTTTAAGTCGGAGAGCTTACCCGTTACAAAAAGTGCTGCCAACAAAGCAGAAATGGGAGTTGTATAACGAATCATCTGCGGAAGAAAGACGGCATAATATTTTAGGATAATTAGAAATGGAACATCGTATTCGATGAATTCATCAAGGTGTTCCATAATATCTACAATAATAAATATTGCAAGAAAAGTAAAAAGTGCAAAAACAATTGTGAGCAAAAATTGTTTAATTAAATATCTATCAATTATTAACAACATATCTAATCCCCACTTCCACTTTGGCTGTGAACAACAATAGATTTAAACTTTTGTGGAATTAACTTTGTTAGGAAATTGAAATTAATTGAGACTCGTTCTTTTCCACTTTTGAAAGTTAGGTAACTTCCTAAAAAGAGAAGGATAACATTGGCACTCCAAGTACCCCAAAACGGAGAAAGCAAACCACGGTCAGATAGTTTTTCACCACCCATCAGAAATGCCCAATACATTAAAAAGAATGCTAAACTGATTCCAGCCGCTACACCAAATCCACCTTTACGTGTCATTGTGCCAAGTGGTGCTCCTACTAGAATAAATAAAATACATGCAACGGGAATTGAATATTTTTTATGAATTTCTACCCAATAATTATCTATACTAATTGTATTGCTCTGTAAACGTCTGCCACTTGAACGTATTGAACCTTTTGCCGCTTTAATTTTATCGCCAACTCTTAAGTAAATATATCGTTTAGATTTTTTTACATAATTTGAATTAGACGCAATTGCATTGGCAAGCAAATGAGTTTCAATCTTTTCTGTTAGCTCATTATTATATTTTGTGCGAAGCGTTTCTAAACTATCAACCAGCTTTAACATTGTGCTAGCACTAAGCTCTCTGTTGCTACGCCTATTATTTGAAGAGGTGTTAAACGAAAATTGGCTTGCATCCATAACAATTCTGTGGCGTTTGAAAATTATTTTGCGGTAAGTTTTGTAATTGTACCTGTTGGAAGTATGAATCTCGCCATTGTATAAGTCTAAAACTAACTTAGATTTATTTTTTGAAAAATGTAGCTTCCCATTTTTTGCTGTAACAACCGAAATATTTCTAGAATCAGACTTATCGTAAATAGTTAAATCTTCTAATTCGTTTGTTTTTCTATTTATACTTCTTGCCAGAATAGACTTGTTGGGAATTTCGTGAGAGAAAACTCCTGGCACAAGTGAGAGCGTTGGTTTTTTTCTAACTATATCGTCTCGTAAAATTTTTGCTGCGTGATTTGCATCGGGGTAAACGTAGTTGTTAAACATAACTAATAGCCCAGCAATAACAATACTACCAAGCAATGGTGGAATAAGCATTTTATACAAACTCATTCCAGAGGCTTTTAATACAGCAATTTCGTTGTTCTGAGCCAAAGAGCCAAACGCCATAAGAGTGGAAACTAAAACTGCCATAGGAACTACAAGCACAAGCATCCAAGCTAAATTGTATGTAACCAATTTTACAATTACAATTGTGTCTAATCCTTTTCCAATTAATTTATCGGCAAACCTCATAAAAAACTGGAGTAGAAATACAGCCATTAGCGTAACCACCGAAAAAATAAATGGTCCGAGATGTGCCTTAAGTATGTATTTGAAAATTAACACTTTATAGAAAATTCCTACTGCATATATTGAAATAACTAACTAATAAAAATAGTAAAATATACATCCATTATTTGGAGTAAATTAACGCAACATTACAACAATAGTTTTTGAGATAACAGCGATTCATGGTGAAATTAAAAATTTCCGTTATTTTGTTTTGTTAAAGCAATACAATTAAAGTGCAAATAGTTGAACATAATCTATGCACTAGAACAAGAAACAAGTAATATAATTTCGCTATGAATTGCGGCTTATATTTCAAATCTAAAAATATGATATCTTTTTAAAAGAAATATCACTTTTTTATCAAACCTAAAAATGTATTTATTTATATTTACAAAAAGAAATTAAAATAATAATTACGAGGAAAAAATGAGTGAAAACAAGTTGTTAATTGAGATGCGAGAGAAAGCAATACTAAGAAAAAAGAGAGTAGTTTTGCCCGAATCGCACGACGAACGAGTTCTAAAAGCTGCTGAAATTCTTATTAAAGAAGGCATTGCAGAAGTTGTTACTATTGGAAATGAAGAAAAAATTAAAAGTGATGCAGCAAATCTTGGAGTTGATTTAACAGGTGTTGAAATTGTTGATCCGCTTACTTCCAATTTAGCCGATGGATTTGCAGAAACATTCTATAATTCCAGAAAACACAAAGGTATTACTCTGGAAGATGCAAAAGAGGTAATGAAAAAAGATTTATTTTTTGGTGCAATGATGGTGCGTGATGGTAATGCCGATGCTTTTGTTGCTGGTTCAACTGCATCAACTGGAGATGTTTTAAAAGCAGCTTTCCAGTGTGTTGGCATGCCCAAAGGGATCTCTGTTGTATCTAGTATTTTTATGATGGTGTTCCCTGATAAAACTTATAGCTATGCCGATTGTGCTGTAGTTCCAAATCCAGATGCAAAACAACTTGCCGATATTGCAATTTCAACTGCCGATAATCACAAAAAATTAACTGGCGAAGATGCAAATGTTGCAATGCTATCTTTTTCCACAAAGGGTAGTGCTAAACACGAAGATGTTGATAAAGTAATTGAAGCTACAAGAATTGCAAAAGAGAAACGCCCCGATTTAAATATTGATGGCGAAATGCAATTTGATACTGCAACAATTGAATCTATTGGAAAACGTAAAGCTCCAAATAGCACGGTTGCGGGTAAAGCAAATGTTATGGTTTTTCCTACGCTTGATGCTGGTAACATCAGTTACAAAATTACCGAACGCCTTGGCGGTGCCGAAGCAATTGGACCTATTGTGCAAGGATTGAAAAAACCACTTTTCGATTTAAGCCGTGGTTGTAGTGTTGATGATATTGTAAAGACAACAGTAATTGCAATTTTAATGGCTGATTAATAAGGCGTGGTAATTATCCAATTGCTCAAGAGGCTGTGTGAAAAGACGTTCTGAACTTGCGGTGCATTGTGTTACACTGAGGCTTTCAAAGTGAGTTTGTCGAAATGCGGTGTGCTAAACTTGTTGAAGTATTTCAGAACCTTAAAAGTATGAACATGTCATAAAAAGAGATGCTGAAATGAATTCAGCATGACTATTTTCAAGTTTTCACACAACTTCTTAAGTTATTGGTTGGCTATAAAATTATTTAAAACTCAATTTTGAAACACGAATAATTGAATAAATTAAAAGCACCGTTCCAATCCATTGAAGCCAATCTAGCATATTGTCGTGCAGAAAGTATTCCAATAAAATTGCTGTAAGAGGGAAGGAGAGTTCGGCAATTGTTGCAACCGAAGCGGTAATTCTCTTTAATCCGTAGTAGTAAAGAAAGATTGCAAATCCACCAGAAGTGAATGCAATAACTCCAAAAATAATCCATTGAAATTCTGTAACTTCTTTTACTGCAGAAAAATCTCCAACAATTAAAACAACAATAAGCATAATAATTGCAGTTGCAACAAAGCGTAAATAAGTTCCAACCTCGTAAGTAATGTTTTTTAATGCTCGCTTACTTAACACAGTTGAAAATCCAAAGCTGAAAGCTGCAAGTAGAGCAAAAAGAGCTGCATAAAGTGTGTGGCTTCCTGTATTTAGGTTAGGGAGTGTTAAGCCAAAAGTCATTAACAATGCACCAACAATTGCAAGCGATGCCCATTTAATAAAGCCTTGTGGAAGGCTCTCTTTTAAAATAATGGAAGCCAAAACAATAGCAAATACTGGTTGTAATTTTTGCATTAAAACTACAACAGAAAGATTTATGTAATCAACATAAAACAAAGCTTTTGTAATTGCCATAGTGCCTATTGCACCGCCAAACAAGGCTACACCAAGAAATGCTATAACATCCTTTGTCTTTAATTTCTTTAATTCTTTGTATTTTTTAAAAAGAATTGGAGTTATTAAAGTGGCTACAATTATACTTTCTAGAAACACAACTAACGGAACTGGTAGCGTGTATAAATGTGGACGTAGCAGAATTGAATCGATACCCCAAAACGATGCGGCAATAATTACAAAAAGTGGAGCAAATTTATTCATAAATATTTGGTGCTTTCTAAATTAAGTTTTCAAATTTGAAAGCAAATATACAAAATTCATATTCTATTTTTATTATCACTTAAAAAACTAAAACAAAAAAGGAGAAAAGAGGTGTAAGATGCTTATTTTTAGATAGTTAAAAAGAAAAATATTGCAAACAAACACCACTTTTCAGATGAT
>CAMZLW010000113.1 GCA_947311785.1 uncultured Ignavibacteriales bacterium
AGGGATGATAACCTTTTGGGTTGAAGGATTATTGTTGTCATCCCTTACTCCAGCTTGAGCGATTCAGCATTTGTGCTTTTCTAATGCTGAATTTGGGTTTATTTATAACCCTAAATTTGAATATATTAGCAACCTAAAAAAAAGAGATTTTGTCTATTGGAAGAAATAAACTCCGAAATAATATTAGAAGTTAAAAGCCTTACAAAAAAGTATGGTAAACTTATAGCCGTTAATAAACTGGAGCTAAAAGCATATCGTGGCGAAGTGATAGGGTTTCTGGGTCCTAATGGTGCTGGTAAAAGCACAACTATACGAATGTTACTTGGTCTTATAAAACCAACATCTGGCTCAATTGAAGTTTTTGGAAAATCTCTTTCAAAAGACCGAATAGAAATTCTAAAAAAAGTTGGAGCAATTGTTGAGAAACCAGACTTTTACCTTTATCTATCCGCCTATAAAAATTTAGAAATTCTTGGCAAAATTTCTGGTAAAACAATAAAGAAAAAACGCATTAAAGAAGTTTTAGAAACTGTGGGATTAAAGAAACGTGCAAGAAGTAAGGTGCAAACATTTTCGTATGGAATGAAGCAACGACTTGGAATTGCACAGGCTTTACTTCACGACCCTGAATTGATTATTTTAGATGAACCTACCACTGGGCTTGACCCACAAGGGATTAAAGAGATTAGAGAATTGCTACTACATTTAAGCAACGACTTAAAGAAAACAATTTTTCTTTCATCACACATTTTAAAAGAGATAGAAATAATTGCATCGCGTATGATAATTATTAACAATGGAACAACACAAATTGAAGGACGTGTTGACGATTTGTTAAACTCAACACAAATGAAAGTAAGGTTTGAAGTTGATAATACCGCTAAGGCATTGGAGATTATTAAACTTTCGATGTGGAACAATAACTATGTTGAAACTGAAAAAAACAAATTAGTTTTTGAAATGGATCAAGCCGAGATTGGTGAACTAAACAAGTTCCTTGTAGAAAACAGCATTACAGTAAGCTCAGTTGTTCCCATACGCTCTCTTGAGGATTATTTTTTGAAAATAACTGAGGGGTCAACAGAATGAAAAATTTAATTTTTATAGAACTCTCAAAAATATTTCATAAAAAAAGGACATATATTTCATTTGCTGTAATATTTTTAATCTCTTCAATAATCCAAACAGCCCTTTATTTTCAAGGGGATAAATACTTAAAGTTTGCCACACGAAGTTTAAATAACTCATTCGAGTTTTCTGGCAATTTGCTAAATGGATATTTAATTGCTTTTATAATTCTGCAATCACTTTCGGCTTACATCCCATTTTTGATTCTGCTTGTTGGTGGCGATTTATTAGCCGGTGAAGCAACTTCTGGCACATACAGAATTATGCTCACTCGTCCAATTTCAAGGCACAATTTTATTACTGCAAAATTTATTGCTGGAACTGTTTACACAAATCTGCTTTTACTATTTATGATGTTAATTAGTATTGGTTTTGGAATTATGATATTTGGAACTGGCGAATTAATTGTCTTCCGCGATAAACTATACGTCTTTGCTCAAGATGATATTATTTGGAGATTTTTACTTTCGTATGGATTTGTAGTTTTAAGTATGACTACTGTTCTATCGCTATCTATTCTATTTAGCTCACTTGTTGAAAATGCAATTGGTCCAATAATATCAACGATGTTTGTAATAATTACATTCCTAATTATCTCGGCATTAAACATAGAAGCCATAGATTCTATTAAGCCATACTTGTTCACAAACCATATGTCAGCGTGGCGAAACTTTTTTGTTAATCCAATTGATTTTTCAAAAATTGCACTTTCATTTTCTGTTTTACTCGGACACATTTTTATTTTCTATTTTTTAACAGTAATTATTTTTAAACGAAAAGATATCTTATCGTAGGTAAATTATGACACAATCATTCCTTGATACTAACTATTTAACACACCCCTTAATCCCCTCTCAAGAGGGGAAAACCCAAGACTGCTCCAAAGGAGCAGTCAAACAATCCCCTCTTGAGAGGGGGTTTGGGGGTGTGTGCTTTGGAATAATGGCAGTATTAGAAAAGACAATCGCTACATTATTTATGATAGTTCTTTCAACAACACTTTTCGCACAAGAGCGTAATCCAAAAGAGTTATTGGATTTAATTCAAAGTGATTTTGAAAAAGTTAAAGATTACACTGTTGATATAGAAATAAAAATTGACGTGAACTTTGTGGACGCACCAAACTCAAAAGCGAAATTATATTTTAAGCAACCGAACAAAGTAAAAATTGAATCGGATGGCTTTGCAATAATTCCAAAACAAGGATTAACATTCTCCCCCTCTGAATTGCTCTCTAAATCTTACTCAGCAATTTTTATCAAATCAGAAATACTTGATAGTTTTATGGTTGATGTAATAAAAGTGATACCTTTGGAGGATTCATCGGATATTCTGTTATCCACTCTTTGGGTTGACCCACTCTACAATGTTATACGAAAAATTGAAAGCGTTACTAAAAAAATGGGAACAATTACAATCTATCTCAAGTATGAAAATAAAACAGCTCCCCCTCTCCCTTCCGTTGCTAAATTCTTTTTTAACACTACCAACTCGGGACATGGAACCATGTTTAAAAATTCTGACATAAAAGAGAGTAACAAAGAAAAAAAAGGATTAAGTGGAAAGGTAATAGTAAAATATAGTAACTATTTACTAAACCAAAATTTGGCTGATTCGCTTTTTGTTGAAGAAGATGAGTTTGATTTTTGAAAACCATCCGTCATTGCGAACGTCTTTTGTGAAGCAATCTGTAGTATTACTTTCACCTCAGCAAATTGCCACGTCGTTCAAAGAACGAACTCCTGGCAATGACAGAATTTTTGTTATACACCCCTGTGCGACTTTGTAGTTTTCTTTTTCCTTTTACACTCCACCATTAACAGATAGAAACTTACCTTTCTTTTCTTCAATTTCATTTAACCCATACGGCAAGTGAATTGTGAAACAAGTTCCAGGATATTTTGGTGTTCCAAAACTAGATGGACTTTTTACTTTGATGCTACCTCTATGTTGCTTTACAATTTCTTGAACTAACGATAAACCCACGCCAGCACCCTCTTGGTTTTTGTCGCTTATATTATTTGCACGATAATACTTTTCAAAAATTTTATTTATTTCGCTATCTGGAATTCCAATTCCATTATCGCAAATATCAATTGCCAGATATTCATTTTTGAACTCACAATGTATTAATACAATTCCATTATTTGGTGTGTATTTAATAGCATTTCCAATAAGATTAGAAAATGCAAGTTTTAGTAAAACCCTATCCCCTTTTAAAATTTTTAATTTATTTAACAATGTTTTTTCAACTTCAATATTTTTTTCATCAACTATCTCTTTAGATAAATCTATTATTTCGTCAATCAATTCACTTACATTAATATCTTCGCTTGTTTTATCATCCAACAATCTTAGCCTAGAAATACGTAAAATATTATTAATCATATCTAATGATTCTGTTGTGCGGATTATTGCTCTATCTAATTTCTCTTTTATTTTAGGTGATACATCTCCAAGAAATCCATCCACAATTAATGAGACAATAGATTTTGTTGCAGCTATTGGAGATTTAATTTCATGCACAACTCCCATAATATATTTTTGTTTTTTCATTTCAGAATCGTTAATCTCTTTAAGAGCTTCGTGAAGTTTTTTCTCTTTTAGATAAAGCTGATTTGCAATTCGGTTTGCGAGATAAACACTAACCACAATAGTTAAGCTAAAAAAGAGTAAAGTTGTAATTATATATTCTGAATTATTATAAAGCTCAACTTTGTAAACACCCAATAGGCAGTAGTGCGATATGAGTTTTGAATATTGCAAGTAAGAAATAATTACCATTGCAACAATTGTTGTAAATGCAATAGAATACATTACAACACCTGGCATAATTAAGCTACCAATTATTAAATGAAAAATATAAAACAAATAAAGTGGGCTTTCAATTCCTCCAGTATAATTTATCAGAAGTGTTAAAATTGCTAGGTCAACTAATATTTGAACTAAGGAGAAATGCAGTGGATTAAAACTACCGCGAGCATTTTTTATTTTTTTACGAATAAAAAAAAGAGATAAGTTGTAAATAAATAATATTAATGTAATTAAACCTATTGCATTATGCTGAAACTCCGATAGCTTTATTTCAACTAAAAATTCGTATAAATAGTTAAATGCAATTAACATTGCAATTGCTACAAAACGTAATTTTATAAAGAAGATATTTCTTCTCTTTAAAGTTTGCCAAAACTCTTCGTTTGTATCAATCCAATCTGGAACTAGTTTAATCATGTTTATTTAATTTCTTAATTATATTTTGCAATATTATATAGTGGCTTAAAAAGTTCTGTTGTCATTGCGAAGCGTTCTTTTGCTGAAGCTCTGTCCCAAAGGGCTCAAGACTCTTACATAGGATGCCCTTGGTATAAGAGTCCCTTCGGAGCAATCTGTTACAGATTGCTCCATTGTCAAAAAAAATGGGTTCCTGGCAATGACTTCAAAAATGAGTCGAATGTTTTTAATTATCAATTAGGCTATGTACTCTCCACGCTTGGTGTATGTTGTGTGTAACAACTTATGCGATTTATCTCCACACGGACCATCGGTTAAGAACTTTTCATAAATATAACCTATGTGCGGGTTTTCGTGCGATTTACGAATTGGTAAGCCTTCATCCTCTGCATAAATAGCTTCGGCTCGTTTGGCTCTAATTGTTGCATTGGTTGGAATTGGCTGTCCGCCACCGCCAATACATCCGCCTGGGCATCCCATAAATTCTATAAAATGGCATTCACTAAACTTACCGCCAGCTTTAATATCTTCCATTACTTTTTTAGCGTTAGCTGTTCCGTGAGCTACAGCAACCTTTAGGGTTGCACCTTTAAGCCAATCCCAACTATCGAAATATTTTTTATACATTTCTGGAACTTCGCCAACTTCGGTTATTGGTAATTCTACATATCGAATGCCTTCAAATCCACGGACTGGAGTAATGTTAGCATTCTCAAATAAGTCTTCAACTTTACCGCCAGTAACTAATTCAATTACTGTTCTAAGTGCTGCTTCCATAACGCCACCAGTTGCACCAAATATTAATCCAGCACCAGATGCTTCGCCAAAGGGATTATCAAACTCCGATTTTGGAAGTTCTGGCAAATGTATTCCAGTCTCTTTAATCATTTGTGCAAGTTCGCGAGTTGTTAATCCGTAATCAACATCCTTAAATCCTGAATCATCCATTTCAGAACGGTTACACTCAAACTTTTTAGCTGAGCAAGGCATTACTGCAACTGTAACAATATCAGCAGGGTCAATGTTTGCTTCTTGAGCATAAAATGTTTTTATAACAGCACCAAACATTTGTTGTGGCGATTTTGCCGTGCTTAAATTGTCGATATACTCTGGATAGAAGTGTTCTAAATATTTTACCCATCCAGGAGAGCAAGATGTAAACTGCGGAACTTTATCTGCATCCTCCCCTTTTACTAAAGCCTTGTAAAGACGGAGTATTAGCTCGGTTCCCTCTTCCATAATTGTCAAATCAGCTGTAAAATTTGTATCAAATACTTTACTAAAGCCAATACGGCGTAGTGCTGTGTTAAGTTCACCAGTCATCGAACGACCTGCTTCTAATCCGAACTCCTCACCAATTGCTGCACGTGGAGAAGGTGCGGTTTGAATAACAACATGTTTTTTAGGATTATCAATTGCTTCCCAAATTTCATCGCGAGGGTCATTTGCACGCAAAGCCCCAGTAGGACAGCGGTTTATACATTGCCCGCAATTTATACAAATAACATCCGAGAGTTGCTTATCTAAAAATGTTCCAATATGAGTTTCATCTCCACGCCCAATAGCTTCAAGCACACCCACTTCTTGTAAGTCAATACATGTTCGTATGCAGCGTTTACACAGCACACATTTATCCATATCTCGCACAACTGAATATGATGAATTGTCAATTTTGTATTTTGGTTTTTCGATGTGTCCAAAATTGTAATGGTCAACTCCATATTCTTTTGCAAGTGTTTGTAACTCACAATTATTATTTCTAAAGCACGAATAACACTCGCCATAATGTTCACTTAAAAGTAAATCGATAATATGCTTGCGAGCCTTACGCACCATTGGGGTTGCTGTATTTATTTTTATTGGTGCAGTAATTGGGAAAGCACACGATGCTTGTAAAGCATGCATGTTTTCTACTTCAACTACACAAACTCGACAAACCCCAGCAATACAAAGGTCATCGTGATGGCATAATGTTGGAACATGAATATGGTTATCTCTACACGCCTCTAAAATTGTTGTTCCAAGTGGAACTGTTAACTCTTTTTCATTTATCTGAATTTTTACGGAACCCCCAATATATTCTGGATGCTCTGGCTTTTCTATTCGATGTGGTTTCTGACTTACAGGTGCACGTCCATTTTTTTTAGTTTCCATTTTCTACTCCAGCCTCATGATAGAATATTTCATCCTTAAAGTTTTCCAAAATTGACAAAAATGAATTTGGCGATGATTGACCTAATCCACATTTGGAAGCTACTTGCATTGTTTTTCCTAAATCTTTCAACTTATTTAAATAGGCAAAAGTGTATTCTTCATTTTCAATCATCTCAACTCCTTCAAGAAGTTTTGTGTTACCAATACGGCACGGTGTACACTGTCCACACGATTCTTCAACAAAAAATTCCATAAAGTTTTTTAATACTTTTAGCATATCTCTGTTTTCATTAAAGATTATTATTGAACCTCCTGTTGGAATATCTTCGTAAGCTATCTTTCTATCAAATTCCGATTTTGGAACACAAATACCAGAGGCACCACCAACTTGAACTGCTTTTGTATTTTTTGCTCCTACTTTTTCTAAGAGTTCATTTATTGTAATTCCCCACTCCCACTCGTAAACATCTGGTTTTTCACAATCGCCAGAAACGGAAAATAGTTTTGTTCCAGAGGATTTTTTAGTTCCAAAATTATTATACCACTCTCCTCCATTAATAATAATGTGTGGAACGCAAGCAAATGTTTCAACATTATTTACGGATGTAGGCATTCCATCGTAGCCCGTGTTTACAGGGTATGGTGGACGGTTACGTGCTTCGCCCCTATGCCCTTCTAGTGATTCTATTAGAGCTGTCTCTTCTCCACAAATATAAGCTGCAGAACCAAGAAATATTTTTATATCAAAATCAAATCCTTCTTTGCCACAAATGTTTTTTCCAAGAAGATTATCCTTTCGCATTTGCACAAGAAAATCTTCCAACGATTTTCTGATATACTCATATTCACCACGCAGATAAACGATGCCATTTTTTGCACCAATTGCGTATCCAGCAATTATCATTCCTTCAAAAACTAACTCGGGGTATTCAACAAGCAGAACCCTATCTTTAAATGTTCCAGGCTCCCCTTCATCCGCATTGCAAATAACATATTTTTCATCTGCAATTGCAGCGGCAGCAAGCATCCATTTGGTAGATACAGGAAATCCTGCTCCGCCTCTTCCTTTTAACTTTGAGTCTTTAACTTCAAAAAGAATATCATCACGCGAAAGTGAAAGTGCTTTTCTAACGCCTTCACCCAATGTGTAATTTGAAAATAAAACTTTACCATTTCTTTCTTTTAATTTTTCCATAGTTATCCCACCACTTCGTGAAGATGTTTAACTGCCGTTTCTGGAGTAAGTTTTGTAAACACTTGCTCATTTATTCCCATTGCTGGTCCTTCATCGCACAGCCCCAGGCAGTTTGTATATTCAATAGTAAATTTATTATCGCTTGTTGTTTCGCCCATTTTAATACCTAACTCACGCTCAACTGCTTTTACAATTGAAATTTTATTTTTCATATCGCAAGAAATTGTTTTGCATACACGAACAATGTTACGCCCTTTTGGCTTTGAGTTTAGAAATGCATAAAATGTAATTACACTATAAATTTCAACTGGTTGAATTTTTAAATGACGTGCAACTTCTTGTTGTGCATAATCAGAAATGTAGCGATGTTTAGATTGAATCTCTTGGAGAACTGGGAGTAATGCAGAACGAGCATTTCCATATTTTTCGATAAGTTGTTCAATTTCTTCTGCAAGAGATGTTTTTTCGAATACTAGCATGTAACGACCTCTCTCTATTTTATTTAAGGTATTGGTAACTTAATTTATTGAAAATTGTAAAATTCCTTTACTAACGTAGGACGTTATCACCTAATAATTTATTAACCTTTTTAATCAATTCATCCGAAGAGATTGGTTTCTCAACAAAATCATCAACAGGAACCATCTCACCTGCACCAAACTCCATTCCCACAGCTTTAGCAATTGAAGTGTACATTAATATTGGCGTTATAATTCCTTCGCGTCTAAATTTTTGAGCAAGAAAAAAACCATCGTCTGGTTCTTCCATCATTACATCTAAAATTATTAATTCTGGTTTTTTCTCTTTAACTATTTTGTAACCTTCGGTAGGATTGTCAATGGTAATCACTTCAAAACCACTTGCTTGTAGAATCAGTTCTGTGGCTTCAAGAATATCATGGTCATCATCAATAACTGCAATTAGTGTCATACATAACTCCAATTTATTTTCAAATAAAAATATTTTTTAAATGAATACTTTTTCTGTTGGATTTAGCACGACAATAATTGTGCCTATTATTTTACAATCGTATAAAGTCTTATTATATATTTATAAAGGACTTTTATGTAAAATATGCATCAAATAAAAATTATAATTATCAATAATAGGAATGATGTATTCTCTTTAGTAAGAAGAGCACTGCTATCTTACTAATACCTAAGTTGAGCGATAATCCGAAAAAAACCTTTTAGGGCTGTTTAAAGTACAGAAAAAACAGTACGTTTGTGGTATCCAAAACACAAAACTAAACAACCCCAAAGGTGAATAAAAGATGCGAAAAAAAATAATAAATCCGAATTAAAAATAAAAAAATAGGTATAACCGAAGATAAGATAACCGGACGAGGAGGGCTTATACTGTTTCTACGATACGTAGAGCAAATAGTATTTTATTCACTTGCCGAGAAAATATTAGGTCATATTCCAATAACGAAAAAAGGCTTACCGTTAAATCAATTCATAAAACAAATGTTGACATACTTTATAGACGGCACATATATGAGGCTGGAAAGTTTTAATGAACTTAAAAAAGATAAAGCCTACGCATCTCTGATAGAGAGCGCCGAAGGAGAAATGGCATCATCTCATCAAATAAAAAGGTTTTTTCGAAAACTGATGTCAAATAAAATTGGTAATACAATTTACCGTAAATTTCTACATAAGCTATTTATTTGGAGACTGCGAATAGAGCTCCCAAAAGTAATCATACTTGGAGTCGATACAATGGTAATGGATAATAACGATGCAAAGAAACAAGAAGAAGTAGAGCCGACTTACAAAAAGAAAAAAGGATATCAACCCTTACATAGAGCCGGGTCGTAAAGTCGTTTGTTTGGGGAGTGTAAAAAGTTTTGTGTAAATGGGTAGAATCCCTCTGAAGCGGAGATTAGAAACTGGGAGATTGTCATTTCTCATTTTTCTATCTATTTTAAGGAGAGATTTTTTGACTTTTATAAAATCTAAAAATTGCCGTTTACACAAAAAACTTTACAGCCTATATAAAAAAACTGACACTATTAAGACTATTATTTATTTGCTTACTGCTAAACTTGATTTCTCTTTAGTTAACCCTTTCTGTCTTACCCACTCACTTTTATAAAGAACCATTTTTAATTAGGGTCTTGTTCTTTCCAATCCTATTGCATAATTGGGGTTTAATCTAATTCACTTGTTTCTATTCCAACTGCATTAGCAACACCTTTGCCATATGTTTTATCAGCTTTTAAACAATTAATAATATGTCTAATTTTTATTTCTTTTGGTATATCACCCATATTTCGTGCTGTATTTTCAAAAAGGACGTGTTGTTGCTCTTTGTTCATTATACGAAATAAATCACCTGCTTGTGAGTAAAAATCATCATCCTCTCTGTGATTCCAATGAGCTGCTGTACCTTCCACTTCTAAAGGCGGTTCTTTGTGTTCGGACTGCTCTTGCCACTCTCCAGAACTATTTGGTTCATAGCCAATTGTAGCACCATAATTTCCATCCGTTCGCATTTGTCCATCACGATGATAACCTGTAACAGGGCATTTGGCTTTATTTACTGGAATAAGATTATGATTTACTCCTAAACGATAACGTTGTGCATCTCCATAAGAAAATAATCTTCCTTGAAGCATTTTATCAGGAGAAAATCCTATACCAGGAACAACATTAGCTGGATTAAAAGCTGCTTGTTCTACATCAGCAAAATAATTTTCAGGGTTTCTATTTAATTCCAGTACTCCAACATCCATAAGTGGATAATCTTTATGCGACCAAACTTTTGTTAAATCAAAAGGATTAAAGCTACATTCTTTTGATTGCTTTTCAGTCATTACCTGAATTTTCATATTCCATTTTGGAAAATCACCATTATCAATGCTTTCAAGTAAATCTCGCTGATGGCTTTCTCTATCAGTAGCAACAATTGTGTCAGCTTCTTGGTCAGTTAAGTTTTTAATTCCTTGTTGAGTTTTAAAGTGAAACTTTACCCAAATACGTTCATTATTAGAATTAATAAGACTATATGTATGACTACCATATCCGTTCATATGACGGTAAGAATATGGAATACCTCTATCGCTCATTGTAATTGTAATTTGATGCAGTGCTTCTGGTAATGATGTCCAGAAATCCCAATTGTTTTTTGCACTTCTCATATTTGTTCTTGGGTCTCTTTTTACTGCATGATTTAAGTCTGGAAACTTTAATGGATCTTTAAGAAAAAATACAGGTGTGTTATTACCTACTAAATCCCAGTTGCCTTCTTCAGTATAATATTTCATGGCAAATCCTCTGATATCACGTTCAGCATCTGCCGCACCTCTTTCGCCTGCAACAGTAGAAAAGCGAACAAACACATCCGTTGTTTTTCCTATTTCAGAAAATATTTTAGCTTTAGTATATTTAGTAATGTCATGGGTTACCGTAAATTTTCCAAAAGCACCAGAACCTTTTGCGTGCATTCTTCTTTCAGGAATTACTTCTCTATCAAAATGAGCTAGCTTTTCTAAAAACCAAGTGTCTTGCAAAAGCATTGGACCTCTTTTACCGATTGTTAAAACGTTTTGATTTTCTGCAACAGGTATTCCAACATTGTTTGTAAGTTGTTTCTTTTTTTTCATAATTTCATTCCTTTATTATAAATATTTTTAAATGGTGTTAATAAAAGGACACTCTAAAAATTAAAGTCGCTTTAATATCTATGGCTCACTTTTAAAATTTATTGTAGCATCTTGTAATATGAATAGTTAAAGGGAGCAATTTGCTCCCTTTCTTATTTCAGAAATTAGTCTAATTTTTTGTGGCAGAACCACCAATCGTAACAGTCATCTTTGGTTTTTCTTTTAGCTGCTTCAGTAACATTTGTTGCTGGAGGAATAATAACTCTATCGCCAAGAATAGCATTGTTCGGCCAGTTTTCTGGTGTTGCTACTTTATGAGCTTCGTGAGTTTGAAGTGCTTTTACAGCACGTAAAATCTCGTCAACATTTCTTCCAATTTCTTGTGGATAGTAAATTGTTAATCTTACTTTTCCTTCTGGATCGCCTACAAATACTGCACGAACTGTATTTGTTCCTTTGCCTGGATGCAACATTCCAAGTTGCATTGCAATGCTATCGTTTGCTGCAACTACTGGATACTCAATATCAACATCCATATTTTCTTTAATCCAATCAATCCATTTGATGTGCGAAAATACTTGGTCAACTGACATTCCAATTAGTTTAACTCCAAGTTTATCGAACTCAGGTTTCTTTTGTTGGAAAGCCACAAACTCTGTTGTGCAAACTGGTGTAAAATCTGCTGGATGGCTAAATAATACAAACCAACTTCCTTTTAAGTCTCCAGGAATATTCATTGGTCCGTGTGTTGTTTGAACATCCATACTTGGAAATTCATCGCCTAATAATGGCATGTTTAATTTTGTTTCTTCCATCTTAATCTCCTTGTTTTGTTTACTTAATTTAACTTACATATCAAATATATTTCACTTGCTATAATAAATCCAATTTATAATATTTATATAACCATAAAAAATATTTATAGTAGATTATGAACTTACAGCAAATAGAATACTTACTTGCATTAGATAAATACCGCAATTTTAGCGTTGCTGCCGAAAAGGTATTTGTAACACAACCAGCACTAACAATTCAAATAAAAAATCTTGAACGTGAGTTAGGGGTAGAAATATTTGATAGAAATAAAAAACCAATTATTCCTACAGAAATAGGCGAAGAATTAATTAAGCATGCCAGATTGTTGGATAGAAGCACAAAAAAATTTAAGGATATTGTAACTGAATTTAAAGCTGAAATTTCGGGAGAATTACGAATAGGAATAATTCCAACAGTTGCACCTTACATTGTTCCACGATTTGTAAATAGATTTATGATAAAATATCCGAATGTAAATTTAATTTTCAGCGAAGTAATTTCGGAAGATATTTTACTTCAACTAAAAGATGGCACACTCGATGTTGGAATTTTAGTAACTCCATTCCCAATGGAAAACACAATTGTCTTCCCACTCTACTACGAAAAATTCTACACTTATATTTCAACGGAACACTTTCTCAGCAAAAGGAAAAGAATACGCACTACGGAACTGGACTTGCAAGACCTTTGGCTTTTGGAAGAAGGGAATTGTTTTAGAAATCAGATAATTAATATTTGCACAAGAGATGTGAAATATGCAAACAAAGGAAAATTTCGTTACGAGAGTCTTTCGATAGATTCACTTATGAAGATAGTTGATAGTAGTAAAGGGATAACTGTAATTCCTGAGTTTGCAAAAATATTACTATCTAAAGAAAGACAAGCAATGGTAAAACCCTTTAGCGATTATGAACCAATAAGAGAGGTAAGTTTAATAATTGAACGGACGTTTTTGAAACGGAGTTTAATTGAAAAACTTAAAGATGAGATTATTAAGTCGGTGCCTAAAAAAATGTTAAAACATGATGGTGAACTAATAAGCACCGTTATTTAATAAGTAATTTTTCAATAAGGGATGTTAATTTTTCACTCTCTGGTTTTGTTCTACTTCTGAAGTGTTTAACTACGTTGCCATTTTTGTCAACAACAAATTTTTCAAAGTTCCATAGAATTTTAGATTTTCCAGTTACGGGATTATCAGTTAGCATTTTGTATAACTCGGCTTTATCATCTCCTTTCACAGATATTTTATCAAAGAGTTGAAAAGTAGTATGAAAATTTGTTGAACAAAAATTTTGAATTTCTTTGTTTGTTCCAGGTTCTTGCTTTCCAAAATCGTTACACGGAAATGCCAAGACTTCAAAACCCTGCGAATTATATTTTTTGTAAATTTTTTCAAGTCCATCATATTGCGGTGTAAATCCGCACTCGCTGGCAACATTTACAATAAGCAAAACTTTTCCTTTGTAACTATTTAAATTAACATCTTCGTTCATAATGTTTTTAACGGAATATTTATAGACATTAGAACTCTCAAGTAGTTTTTCGTCAGATAAATTCTGTGCATTCATCTTGTTTCCAAATAGTGATATTCCCAAAATTGAAACCATAATTAAAAATCCTTTCAAACTTATTATAAACTTTTTCATAGTTAATATTCCTTAAATTCAGCTAGCCCTTTATCTACAAGGTGATTGTTGATATTAAGCCATTCCCCATCTTCTTGTTTGTAAAATACTTCTCCAAGATATCTTCCGTACTTCCCTTTTTTATCTCTAATGGTTTCAAGAATAATCTCTTTGTCTAAGATAAGAGAACGTAAATAATCACGCGATTTTAAGCCTTCTTCCCTTGAGGCACCTCTTACTTCTGGAGTATTAATTCGGCTTAATCTAATTTTTTCTCCTTTAACAGAAGTCTTAAATCCTAAATCAATTTCAACAGTAATTGTGTCGCCATCATAAACCTTAGTAACAACGGCTTTGTATTGATATAGATTTAAATTCATATTCCCTCCAAATAAAAAGGCTGAACATTAGTTCAGCCAATAATAAAAATTATAATTTTTTTAAGTCTTTCATCAATTGTGCAAATTGATGGTAACGCAAAGCTTGTGGTCCATCACTCAAAGCTTTTTCTGGCTCTGGATGAAACTCAACCATAATACCGTGAGCACCAACTATTTTGGAAGCCAATGCCATTGGGGCAATTTTATCTCGTTCACCTATTGCGTGCGATGGGTCAACCATAATTGGCAAGTGAGTTAATTCTTTAAGAACAGGAATTGCACTCAAATCGAGTGTGTTACGTGTAGCTGTTTCAAAAGTCCTAATTCCACGTTCCATTAAAATTACTTGTCTGTTTCCTTGTGCCAAAATATACTCGGCTGCATTTAGCAATTCATCAATGGATGACATCATTCCTCGTTTTAATAAAACTGGACGATGAACCTTGCCTGCCTCTTTTAGCAACGAGAAGTTCTGCATATTTCTTGCACCAATTTGAATTATATCAGATTGTTTTGCAACTGCTTGAAGTTGCTCTGGGGCTAACACTTCGGTAATTACAGGTAAATCGTATTCCTTTCCTGCTGCTTCAAGATAATTTAAGCCTTCCCACTCTAAGCCCTGAAAACTGTATGGCGATGTGCGTGGTTTGAAACAACCACCACGGAGTATTTGAGCACCATTAGTTTTTACTTCGTTAGCAGTAGAAAAAATTTGTTGTTCCGATTCTACAGAACAAGGTCCGCCAATTACAACAAAATCATCGCCACCAATTTCTACATCTCGAACTTTAATTATTGTATCTTCCTCTTTGTATTCACGGCTTGCTAATTTATAACTCTTAGCTTTTGCTTTTTTCTTAACAATTGGTTTCTGAATTTCTTTTACTTTTTCTATGTAAGTACTATCCTTTTCATCAACGCTTTCTTGTAAATCTAATTTTGTTTTTTTAACAACTTGCGATGGATAACTTCCAAGCACTTTAAAAAATCTTAAATAAGGACCTAAATCATCAAGCAAATTTTGGATATTTTCATCGTCTCTGTTACCTTCAAAATCTACGTAGAACATTTGCTCCCAAGGGTTTCCAAGAATAGGACGCGATTCTAATTTTGTTAAATTAACATTGTAAGCATCAAACACAGATAGAGCTTTAACCAACGAGCCAGGAGCATGCGATGTTGCCATAACCAAAGAGGTTTTTGCCGGCAGACGATTATCAACCTTTGAAATGTTTCGTGAAATAATTAAAAAGCGTGTGTGATTTTCATCCTGATTAGAAATGCCTTTTCTAATAATTTTTACATTAAAAAGATTTGCAGCTTCTTCGCTTGCAATAGCAGCAAATTCTGGATTTTTTTCTTCCGCAATTTTTTGAACTGACATTGCTGTATCAGCAAAATATTCTATGCGTGCATCGGGTAGAGTTGCAATAAAATCGCTACACTGTGCCGCTGCTTGGTAGTGTGCATAAATCTTTTTAATTTTATGAACCGACACATCCTCGGATGAAACAAGACAATGCTTAACCTTAAAAGTCTCTTCGCCAACAATAGAAAGGGTTGTGTGCAGTAGCAAATCGTAAACTTCGTTAATACCGCCAGAGGTTGTATTTTCAATAGGAAGAACCGCATAATCCGCTTCCCCTTTTTCAACTGCATCAATAACTTCAGAAAATCTTTTCTTTGAAACAAACTCTAACTCTTTATTGGAGTATGCAAAATACTTTTGTGAGGCAAGATAACTGTATGCCCCTTCTATGCCTTGTATTGCAATTGTTAATCTCTCTTTGCCACTTACTTCTTTGGAAGGATTCAAAAGATGGCTTTGTTGCAAGCGAACAGAGTCTTCAATAATTTCGTAAAAAACTTTTGTTAAAAAATGTTGTTCAACACCTTTCTCTTTTCCAAGTTTTACTAACCTTTTAAGAAGTTCTTCTTCCCGCTTTTGATCTCTAATTGGTTTTTTGTTATCGTTTTTATCTTCAATAACCTCTTTACTTAACCCTCGGCGTTTTGCAAGCAAACCAATTAATTCCGAATCGACACTGTTTATTTTTTCTCTTAACTCTTCGATACTCATTTAGAACCTATTTTTATAATTAATTTTAAAACGAGGATAAAAATACTAAATAAATGATTCTAATGAAATTCTGAAAAAGTATGCCAGCAATTTGGGGAGAAAATGAAAATGTTCCAAATTTCCGTTATTTTGTTTGTTAAACCCCGATTATGCAATAGGATTGGAAAGAACAAGACCCAGATTAAGAATTATCAATGCATAAGACGACCTGCCCCGCCTTAGCTTAATGGCACTAACATAAGCAATTACGTATATTTC
>CAMZLW010000114.1 GCA_947311785.1 uncultured Ignavibacteriales bacterium
GTCCCAAGGTTTTTGTATTTTTAATCATCTGAAAAGTGGTGTTTGTTTGCAATATTTTTCTTTTTAACTATCTAAAAATAAGCATCTTACACCTCTTTTCTCCTTTTTTGTTTTAGTTTTTTAAGTACCTTTTTTTGATAGCCAATATAATGATTTATTTACTCTTATGTTAGTGCCATTAAGCCTTAGCTGGAGTTAGGGATGATAACCTTTTGGGTTGAAGTATGCAGTGATACAGGGAATAAATAGCACATCTGTTAAGTTACCTTACAATATGGTAATATATAGTTATCACTTTTTAAACTTGAGTTAGATTAACTTTTATAATTTAGTTATTAAAATATAATGAATGCTTATCCCAAGGTTTCAATTTATCAAGTTGTGTGCAACCTGATTGCTAAGCTATACACAAGTCAGTGCTTTATGTGGCTGTGATTTAAATCACACAGTTCATTCTAAAACAATCTGTACTAAAATTGATTTTTACTATTCAGCACTAATTAGTATTTTCAGTATTAAATTATTCTTATTATTAAATGAACATTCCAAAAATAAAATATAAACGAAATGCTACAATGGGCGAAAAGCTACATAGTTTTTTTATTAATATTAGTGGATTAACAATTTTTAATATCGAGTTTTTTAAACAGCTCGTTTCATTTCCAATAGAAATTGAGCAGATAAAAAAACATATGAATGAGTTGGGAGTTAAAACCTTTTCTATTGTAAGCATTATGGGAATTATTTTAGGTTTTGTCCTTGCTCTCCAATCTTATCCAGTATTGCAAAGGTTTGGTGCAACAGACTTTTTGCCAGCCACAGTTGCGTTAACAATTATTCGTGAGCTTGCCCCAATTTTAACGGCTTTAATTTTTGCTGGACGCGTTAGCTCTGGCATTGGTGCTGAGATTTCTTCAATGAGAGTAACCGAGCAAATTGATGCAATGGAAGTTTCAGCTGTTAATCCATTTAAATATCTTGTTGTATCTCGTGTTGTTGCTACAACTCTTATCCTTCCAATATTATCAATTTACGTAATAATGATTTCACTATTCGGTGCATTTATAGCCGTTATTTTAACAGACAATATGAGTTTTATCTATTTCAAAAATGCTGTAGTTGCCTCAATTGCATTTGGCGATTTAATTCCTGCATTAATAAAAACATTTTTCTTTGGATATATTGTTGGTATTGTTGGCTCGTACAAAGGCTATACAGCAGATGGCGGAACTGAAGGCGTGGGGCGTGCATCAACAACAGCGGTGGTAATGGCTTCCCTTTTAATTTTAATTGTTGATATGATTATGGTTAAACTAACTTTAATTTTTTGGCCAACTTTAGGATAAGTTGTTTTTATGAGCAAACCACTAATTGAAATAAAAGATTTAATGAAAGGTTTTGAAACACTTACTGTTTTAGATGGAGTTTCAATAGATATTAATGAAGGAGAAAATTTTATTGTTTTTGGGCAGAGTGGAACTGGTAAAAGTGTATTATTAAAGTGTATTGTTGGTCTTTTACAACCAGATAATGGCAATATTTTAGTTGATGGAAAAAGTATAATAAATTTATCTCAAAAAGAACTTAGTAAATTTAGAAAGTCATTGGGATTTTTATTTCAGGGTGCAGCTCTTTACGACTCAATGTCTGTAAGAGAAAATTTGGAATTTCCATTAAAACGAAATTATAATTTTTCACAAGAGGAAATTAATAAAAAAGTAATTTCAACCTTAGAGATGGTTGGCTTAGAAGAATCGGTTGATAAAATGCCATCCGAGCTTTCTGGAGGAATGAGAAAAAGAATAGGTCTTGCTCGCTCAATTATTACAGAGCCAAAAATAATGCTATACGACGAACCAACAACTGGACTCGACCCAATAACCTCCAAAGAAATAAGCGTTCTTATTTTGGAGTTGCAAAAAAAATTAAATATGACTTCAATTGTTGTTACTCACGACCTACTTTGTGCAGAAATAATTGCAGATAGAGCTATTGTGCTTCACAAAGGAAAAATTATTAAAGAGGGAACCATTGAAGAATTAACTTCATCGGATAATAAATTGTTAAGAAACTTTTTTAGTAGCGAAATTATTGAATAATGTTTTGTGGTAAACTGCTAAAAAAGGCAGCCACTAATTCACGAATTAAATTGTTTGAAAATACGTTTGTATAAAATGAAGTTATTACTTCGACAATTATATAGCTTGTATAATCAGTGTCATTCCCGAATGATTCTATCGGGAATCTCTAATAATAGCATAGATTCCGTGCAAGAGCATCACGGAATGACAGTATTTGAGAGGCTGTGCAAAACCTTTTATTAAAACATAAATAAAAAATTATGTAATATAGCTAAGGTTTTAGAAATTGACGATTGTAATTTATTTGATTTTTATTACTTGATTATTGAAATTTCTGGCTTGTCCAGATTAGGAGAATATTATGTTTAAATCATTAGAAGGAGCAAAGTTAGGGCTTTTTATTTTTATAGGTTCTACTTTAATTGTTCTATCTATTTTTACAATTGGTAATAAGGAATCCCTTTTTATTGATACCGTTGTAATAAATTCAAAATTTCAAAATGTAGAAGGGCTTAAAACTGGTGCTCCTGTTAGGTTAAGTGGGTTCACAATTGGAAGTGTTAGCAACATTGTCCTTTCGGGAGATTCTATTGGAACTGTAATTGTTACTATGAATATTGAAAAATCGCTTCAACATTTTATTCGTTTGGATAGCGAAGCTTCAATTGTTACTGAAGGATTAGTAGGTAAAAAAGTAGTAGCAATAAGACCAGGTTCTCCAAGTCAAGCTATTGTTGGGGCAGGAAGTTTTGTTAAATCGAAAACACCTTTAAATATAACTCAGGTAATTGAAGATACTCAAGAAATAATAGTTTACGTTAGAGACCTTACCAAAGATTTTGCAGGCATTGTAAAAAAGGTTAACGAAGGAAGTGGCTCTATTGGTAAATTGGTTAACGACGAAGAATTATATTATGCCGCTGTTGATATTACGCAAAGTGCTAAAACTAGCTTAGATTCTATTACATCTAAAATGGACGAAATTGCAGATTTAATTGTTGCAACAAATACTATTGCAAATAAGGTTTTCGGCGATATTGATACATCTATGGTTGCCATAAAAAACATTGTTACTAAAGTTGAAAAAGGTGAGGGTTCACTGGGAAAAATGTTAAACAACGAAGACGCATACGACTCAATAAAAGTAATGGTTGGCAATTTAACTGCATCAACAGAAGCAGCAAAGCAAGGATTGATTTCGTTCTCAGAAAACATGGAGGCTTTAAAACATAACTGGTTATTCAAAAAATACTTTGAAGAACGTGGCTATTGGAGCAAAACAGAAATAGATAAAAAACTAATGAAATTAGAAGAACAAAATAAAATGTTAGATGAAAAAATTGAAGAATTAAGAGAACTTGGAGTTGATATAAAGGATGAATAGTTAATAAAACATCCAATTTGTCTTGTTTTGCTTTTTTAATGAATATAATTTTGATGAAAGTTAGATTGTAAAACCTAATTGTGGATAAAATATCGCATTAAATTTTCGTTTCATATTCGGCAAATAATATTCTTTGTTTTTAATTCATAAAGTGCATTTGTTTTATACTATGAAATTTATTTAAATACTCTTCTTGACAGAATTATATAAAAGAATGAACTTAGTGTTCTTATTATAGATTTTTTCACGTTTAAATATTTGAAAATTATATGAGTCGATTTCTTTTTACTTTTTTAATCCTTTTTGTTGCTTGGCTAGGGTTTACAACATCGTTACATCCACAAGAGCTAATAACAGGTGCAGTTGTTAGTTTAATAATTGCTTTTGTAGCGTTCAAAACCTTTACTGATTTCGGACTCTCGTTTTTCCATCCCCAAAAAATATTTAATATTATTAAATTTATAGCAGTTTTTCTTGTAGCACTTATCAAATCAAATTTTGATGTAGCACGCCGTGTAGTTTTGCCTAGTTTGCCAATTAATCCAGGTATAGTAACTTATAAAACAGAATTAAAATCGGATACTGCAAAAGTTTTTCTAGCCAATGCAATTACACTTACACCTGGAACACTTTCTATCGATGTTATTGGCGATGAACTTTTTATTCATTGGATTGATGTTATTTCAACCGACCCAGAAGTTATATTCAACGAAATTGGTGCTGACTTTGAAAAAATATTAAAGGAAATATTTGAATGACATTTACTTTTGATATAATAATATTATCCGTTATTGTTCTTGCATCTATTTTAGTTGCAGTGCGAGGCATAAAAGGACCAACCGCTTCCGATAGAATTCTTGCCCTTGATAGTTTAACCACTATTACAACTGCTGGGCTTGTAGTGCTTGGGCTTTACTTTGAACGCTACATATATATAGATGTAGCACTAATTTATGCGGTGCTTGGTTTTGTGGGTGTTCTAACTCTTGGTAGATATATGGAGGGTGGATTATGATACTTACATATATTGGAATTTTCTTAGTGTCGGTTGGTGTTTTGTTTCTTTTCCTTGGGGCTTTAGGAATTGTTCGCATGCCCGATGTTTACACAAGGTTGCAAGCTGGAACAAAAGCTACAACACTTGGTGCACTAGGAACAATAATTGGCGTTGGTCTTATACAACCAGAGTGGTTTTGGAAGACTTTGATTATTGCAATTTTTATTGCAATATCAAACCCTATTAGTTCTCACGCATTGGCACGTGGAAGTTACAAAAGTGGAATTAAGCCATTTCTAAAAGATGATGATGGAATAGATACTTATGCAGATGTTGAAGATGAAGAGGTGGATAGATGATAGTTGCTTTAACAATTATGGTTTATGTGTTAGCAGTAATTTTAATTATTGCAGCCTTATTTGCCGTTAAACAAAAAGATTTATTACTTGCAGTTATTGGAACCTCAGCAATATCAGTTGTTCTCTCAATATTCTTTTATATACTACAAGCACCAGATGTTGCTTTAACCGAAGCTGCTATTGGTGTTGCACTCTCTACAATTATTTTTGTAATAACCATCAAAAAAACTGAGAGGTATGAAGAATGAGAAAAGTTTTAGCGGTGTTTTTGCTTGGTATAATGGGGTTTTATCTGTTTTCATCATTTTCTGAAATACCTTTTGGTGAAAATAGAGCAACAGTTGGCGATTATTATTTAGAAAATACTGTTTTGCAAACTGGATCGGTAAATACAATTACCTCCATTGTTGTTAGTTACCGTGGCTTCGATACACTTGGCGAAGTTACAGTTTTGTTTCTTGCCTCTACAGGGCTTGCTGCAATTCTTTTTGATAATAAGGGAAGAAAAAGAAGACGCCAACACGCATCGCTTATTGTTAGAGTTGGTGCACATTTAATTTATCCGCTAATTATTTTACTTGGTGCTTATGTTTTTATTCATGGGCATTTAACTCCGGGTGGCGGTTTCCAAGGTGGTGCAATTATTGCCACTGGTGTTTTACTAATGTTTATGTCGTATCGTTCGTTTGAAGTTAGTCATAAATGGCTTACATATCTCGAAAGTTTTGCAGGTATCAGTTTTGTTACTATTGGCTTAAGCGGATTGATTTGGGGCGAATCATTTCTTCAAAACATTCTCCCACTTGGTGTTCCAAACGAACTCTTTAGTGCTGGTGTAATTCCAATAATATATATAGCTGTAGGAATTAAAGTGGGTGCAGAGTTAACTGGGTTGTTAGATAATTTATTAAAAACAATAAAGTAGGAATTTTTTAATGATTTTTTATATATCCGGAATATTGTTAATCTTAATTGGAATGTATGCAGTTCTTACCAAAAAGAATATTATCAAAATTATTATTGGGCTATCAATTGTAGATAGCGGAATAAATTTATTACTAATTGCAATTGGATATGTTAATGACGGAACCGCTCCAATATTTTCCAACGAAACTTTAAAAGCTGTAGATATGGTTGACCCAGTTCCACAAGCCTTAGTGCTTACGGCAATTGTAATTGGGCTTGGTGTTACAGCGGTTGCGTTAGCTTTAGTTATCAGGTTGTATGACCATCATAAAACTTTGAATATTAATAAAATTAGAAAATTAAAATGGTAATTATATAGCGACTAATTATCGCTATCCTAAAAGAGCAAATAAATGAATATAAGTCCAGTCCATTTTATAGCAGTTCCTCTATTAGCTGCATTTTTAATACCAATAATAGGAAGATTCTCGAAAGAATTTGTAAAAGTAATTCCTGGAATTGTATTGCTTTATTTATCGTATGTAGCAATTTCACTTTTTCCAGTAGCATTAAAAACTCCAATTGTTGAAGTTCTTGCTGGATGGAAACCTCCTTTTGGAATCTCGCTTGTCTATGGTCCGCTTGCAGCATATTTAACAGCTCTAATAACTTTAATGGGTTTTGTAATTTGGGTTTACAGCTACAAATTTATAATCCGCGAGCCTATTGAAAAGTACTATATGCTTTTTATGCTACTTATTACTGGCTCTACTGGAATTATTTTAACAGGTGATATTTTTAACATGTTTGTTTTTCTTGAAATCACCGCAATTGCAGCGTATTCACTTACAGCATTTTTACGCGATAAAGATGGTGCCGAAGCAGCATTCAAATATTTATTAATTGGTTCATTTGCATCCTCATTTTTCTTACTTGCTGTAATGCTTTTATATGCAAGCACAGGAACATTAAATCTTGCAGAAATAACAAGCAAAATAGATTCTGTTGCAATGTCCACACGAATATTAATATTAATCTTGTTTTTGGTTGGTCTCGGAATTGAAGCCGAACTATTTCCACTTAACGGATGGGCTCCAGATGCGTATTCACAAGCACCATCACCTATTGGAGCAATTTTTGGTGGCATAGTTGTAAAAGCAGCAATCTATGCTTTAATGAGATTGGTATTTCTATTATTTAATTTTAGCGAAGTTTTCCATTTCCTATTAATAATGGGAATAATAACAATGATTGTTGCGGAGATGTCCGCAATGAAGCAACAGCAAATTAAACGTATGCTTGCCTTTTCGTCCATTGGACAAATGGGGCTGGTTATAATTGCATTTAGTGTTGGAACATCCGATTCTGTTCAAGCAGCTTTATTTCAAATGTTTAATCATGCAGTAATTAAAGCGTTGCTATTCTTTGCTGCTGGATATTTAGTTTTTCATTCTGGTTCAAAAAAGATTTCTGCTTTAGACGGACTTGGCAGAGATAAACCTCTTACGAGTTTCTTTTTTGCACTCGGAGCACTTGCTATTATTGGTCTTCCTCCGTTTGCTGGCTTTTGGAGTAAGCTATATATATTAATATCGGTTGCAGATGCAGGATTAATAACAGCCGTAGTTCTTGTTTTAATTGCAAGTGTGATAGAAGCAGTTTATTATTTACGTGTTGTTAGTCGGTTATACTTTAATAAAGAATCTGCCCAAGAGACCGAAGTTCGCAGAACTCCGCTAACTGGTTTGTTAGCAATGGGTGTTTTGGCATTAGTAATAATTGTTGTTGGTATTTATCCAGACTATATCTGGAATTTACTAAAACCAGCAGCCGAAGAATTAGTAAATAAAGCAGAGTATATTAGAATAGCTTTGCTTAAATAGATTAGGTGTACAAGGATTTAATTATATGACTTCAATTACTGGAATATTAGGAATTACATTTGGAGCGGCATTACTAACGTTTTTGCTACATCACCTAGTTCCAAAACTGCGTAACATTGTTGCTATACTTGCGGTTGGTGCTACTGGATATATTGCTTGGCAAATGCCAATAGATTCCTACATGACACATTTTACAATTGGCTCATTCGATATCATTTGGGGAAATTCAGAATACAGCAAATTATTTGCACTACTTATTTCTGTGCTTGGCTTTTTTGCCCTTATCTACTCTCACGATTTTATGGCTGGTAAAAAACGTCTCGGCTATTACTATATGAACTTCCTTATTGCCATTGGCAGTATGTACGGAATTGTTTATAGCCAAGATTTAATATCGCTATTTTTCTTTTGGGAAATAATGACTTGGTCATCATTTCTGTTAATTATTTATTGTTGTAAAGACTCGCAACAAGTTGGATTAAAATATTTTATATTCAGTGCTATTGGGGCTTATTCCATTTTGATTGCTTTAGTTTTAATATATGCAAATCTTGGCTCGGTAACATTTATAAAAGTTTTTGCACAATTTGGTTCAATGAGTTTTGAAGTTCAACTAAGTTCTGTAATTCTTCTCCTTATTGGATTTGGCGTTAAGTCTGCAATTATGCCATTGCACGTATGGGCACCTAAATCATATGCCATTTCGCCTTCGCCTTTTACAGCCGTCTTTTCTGGAGCTTTATCCAAAATGGGTGTTTTCGGAATTGGTATTGTGTTGTTCAAACTTGCATCGCAAGGTGGGTATTATATTTACGTGAAAGAAATTCTTGCTTGGATTGGAGGAATAACTGCATTGCTTGCAACGTTTTATGCAGTATTCCAAACAGATGCTAAAAAACTACTTGCTTATTCTTCGGTTGGGCAATTGGGGTATATTGTGGTGGGACTTGCAATAGGAACTCCGCTTTCAATTATGGCAGCGTTATTTCTTGCAGTTCTGCACGCAGCATTTAAGGGTGCATTATTCTTAGCTACTGGAGCAGTTTATCATCGCACTGGCACAACTGATATGAACGAAGTTTCTGGCTTAGTTAGAAAAATGCCATACACATTTTTAACTGCATTGATGGGAATTATTGCAGTATCTGGAGTTCCTCCACTTGGTGGTTTTGCAGGTAAGTGGATGTTATACCAATCGTTAATAGAATCGGACCATTACTTTTTAGTGATAGTAGTATTTGCCTCAAGCACAGCGGCGTTCCTTTACCTTTATAGATATATTTTCTCACTGTTTTTAGGTCAGGAAGAAAAAGAATTTGAAGATGTAAAAGAAGTATCGTGGCTAATGAGAATTCCAATGTTAACGCTTGTGATTTTTACACTTGTTGTTGGTGTTGCACCTGGTTTACTTTTAGAACCAATATCTGGTGCAATGGGATATCTTGGAGTTGGAGCAACACAGTTTGAAACAACCGTGATATGGAATGCTTGGGGAAACAAAATTGATATGTTTACCATAATGAATTCGATTGGAATTCTATTTGGAATAGCTTTTGTGTTCATTACAGTTAAGGGATTTAAAAGTGGAAGATACGTTACAACAAAAGATATTCACACATCTGGCGAAGTTCCAACAGAAAACGAAAACTTAACTTACGCTGTTGATTTTTACAAACCCTTTGAAAGAGCTTTAGGCTGGGTGTTAAAACCAAGCGTTGATAAATTTTATAATAAAATTGCTACAAACTTAGAACACGCATTCGACCATTTAAGGTATATCTACACTGGCAATGGTCAAACTTATGCAATGTATGTTGTAATATTTTTAGTAATCTTAATTGCTTTTTCCGAATTGATTTTCGGTGTTAAGTTGTAAAGAAATCTTACTCTGTTATTTGAGTGAGGAAAATTTTAATAAAACTTGTCATTGCGAACCTCGATTCTTTTTATCGAGGTGTGGCAATCTCCCACATTTTGGCAGATTGCTTCGTAAAAAACACTCGCAATGACAAATTGATTGCAACCTTGTCTGCAAGGCTACTTCTGAGAAGGTTAGATAATATTTAGGATTTAAAATAAATGGATATTAACTGGATTAAAATATTAGGACTAATTGTTACCGTAGTAATGGCTTTTTTTACTGGGGCATTATATGGCGGATTAGCAAGGGTTGTAACTGCACGAATTCAAAACAGATTTGGTCCACCTGCATTGCAAAACCTTTTTGATATTATCAAATTGTATAGCAAAAAAACCTCTATTAATCATGGATGGATGCAGCACCTTGGTCCTGTGTGGGCTATAACTGCTTCAACTACAACACTTTTGTTTATTCCAATTTTACGAGATTCAACATTTTTTACAAATTTAAGTTTTGATGGAGACCTAATATTTTTAATGTATATTATGGTTTTTGGTTCTCTTGGAATGGCACTTGGTGCTGGACAAACTGGAAATCCTAACTCTGCTATTGGTGTTTCGCGTGGATTAAGTCAGTTGGTTGGCTATAAAGTTCCCTTTATATTATCGCTTGTTGCTTTGATGATTCAGTTTCAAACAACAAACTTAAACGATTTGCTAGCTGTTCAAGATTCATTTATTCATTGGAATATTTTTCAATCGCCTTTTGCATTTTTGGCTGGCATACTTGCATTCCTTGGTATGATGGGTTATAAACCGTTCGATATTGTTTTTGCTCCTGCTGAAATTGCTTCGGGACCTCCATCGGAGTTTGGCAGTAAATATCTTGGAATGATGCTAACGAGTAGGTCTATATTCACTTTTGCAAAGCTAGTTTTATTTGTAAATATATTTTTTGGTGGAGCAGATAATATTTTCATTCTACTAATTAAAACATTTTTGCTATACATGATTCCTCTTCTTATCGGAATTGTAAATCCACGTTTTAGAACTGAACAAGCAGTAAGATTCTTTTGGGGTTTCCCAACTGCATTTGGAATAATTGCAGTAATTTTGGCGGCTTGGTAACGGAAAAAATGAAAAAGTATATATTAATATTATCAATGTTATATTCAACCAGTTTGATACAAGCCCAAGAGAGTGATTCCAGTTATAAATATTGGATGACTTTTGGTTTGGGGTCTATTGATGATAATATTTCAGGCAATCTAAGTTATAGTTTTTCCGTTGGTGAAAATTTTTATAAAGTTGGTTGGTTAATACAAGATAAATTTAATCCAATTGGCAGTAGTTTTGAAACAGTAGATTTTAACTCTATTGATTTTTCAATTGGAAAGAGATTTGAAAGTGAATGGTGGCAAGCTGCATTTTTTGCAGGACCTTCGTTTCTGTTTGGAGAAAAGAAAGTTCCAAGTGGAGATAGAGAAAGGTATAATACAATTGGTGTGCAAACAGATATACAGTTATTGTTAAGACTGGCTGATGAAATTGGAATTGGAGTTGGACTTTGGGGAAATGCAAATTTTGAAAAAGGTCGTGCTGGAATAAACGTAAATATTACATTAGGTAATGGTAAGTAAAATAAAAAAGAATTAATAAATATGATGAATCCAAATATAAACGAAAAAGATAAAAGACGAATTAGAGATATAGTTCAAGACTTTGCACGTAAGCATTCTCTTTGGGTATTGGCTTACGGAACTGGTTGCGGTGCAATTGAAATACCACCAACAATGACTTCGCGTTACGATGCCGAACGCTTTGGTATCCGTGGCTCTGCAACTCCACGTCAAGCAGATGTGCTACTTATTACTGGGTATCTTGCAACTAAAACTTTGAAACGTGTAATTAGAACTTACGAGCAAATGCAAGCTCCAAAATATGTTATTGGTTTTGGCTCGTGCACAATAAATGGCGGAATGTATTGGGATAGCTACAACACAATAAATGCTCTCGATAGATATTTACCAGTGGATGTGTATATAAACGGATGTATGCCACGTCCAGAATCTGTAATACAAGGCTTCATAAAATTGCAAAGTTTAATTGCAGAAGGGAAAGCTGACGGTGCGGATAAGTATCAAGAAAACCTTGAGTGGTATAGAGAAAATCAGAAAAAAATAATTCACAACTGGAAAATGCCAGATTATAATTGGTAAAACAGAGAAGTGGAATGGTGGAATTTGTTCTTTCTTATTCCGTCTTTCCAAGATTCCAATTGAGAAATAAAAATTTTGTGTTAGGTAAGTTAAGGATGAAAGAAGGGATATTTTGGAAGCAGTCTATTCCATTATTCCCTTTTTAGAGCAAGAGTTTATAGTAGAAACAGTAATTAAAAATTAACTTTTTATGTAGTTGGTAAAATATGTTAGATAAAGATTGTAACGAAAATAAATGTGCAGAGCAGATTAAAAAAACTTTCCAAACCGCTGAGGTAGAAGTAAAGCGTGAGAAGAGAGTAACTGTTCAATTGCGTTCAGATTTAATTCCACCATTCCTAAGTTTTGCTAAGGAGTTTATGGAATTTAAACATCTCTCACATATGTCGTGTGTGGATTGGGTTGAGGATAATGAATTAGAATTAGTTTTTATACTTTGGAATTATGAGCAACAAGTTCAAATTATTGCAAAGACAAGAATAGAAAGAGTGAATGCTCAATTTGTTTCCGTTAAAAAGTTTTGGAATCAAGCAGAAACATACGAACGCGAATTTCACGAAATGTATGGAGTTAACTTTGTAGGTAACGATAGACTTGGCGAATTTATTCTTGAAGATTGGGAAGGTGTGCCGCCAATGTTAAGAGATTTTGATTCAATCAAATATTCGAAAGAGACATTCTATCAACGCCCTGGACGTGAAGATGCACAAAATGTTAGAGCAACAATTGCAAAACATAGCGGCGAAGAAGTTCCAGGGTTTGCAAAAGATTATACAATTAGAAATATTGAAGATTAGTAATTTGTACAAAGAAATAACAATTGTCATTCCGGCAATCTTTTAGCCGGAATCCTATATAATGAAGTGGGTTTCCGATAAAATCATTCGGGAACGACGCAGAGTTGACAACAGATTTTAATATTCAACTAAGAATACTTGCGACTTTCGATTCACGGAAGAGAAAAAGAATTAAGATTAGGATTAAGAATTTCTAATCACATATAAAAATAAAGACGTATTGATGAGAGAAAAAGAAACCACATTATATTTAGGTCCTCAACATCCCGGTATTACTGGGAATATGATGGTAAAGCTCAAAGTAGCTGGCGATACTATTGTTAAAGCCGAAACACACGTTGGATACTTGCACAGAGCTTTTGAAAAATTAATGGAAAACAGAACTTGGACTCAGTGCTTTCCAATTGTTTGCCGTATTTGTGTCCCTGAACCAGACCCCAACGAAGAAAATCTTGCACGAGCAATTGAAGAAATTGAAGGGCGTGAAGTTCCAGAACGTGCAAAATATATTCGAGTTATGGTTTTAGAGCTAGCACGCCTTGCTTCGTATCAACTTTGGATGGGTGGTCAGTCTGGCTCGATGGGGCTTTACACAATGCCACAGTGGACTGTAGGCGATCGTGATTATATCCTAGATTTATTCGAGGAGCTAACTGGCGGAAGAATCTATCACATGTATATTTGGGCTGGTGGAGTTCGTAGAGATTTACCCGATGGATTAAAAGGACGTGTGCTCAATGTATTAAAATATCTTGAAAATAGATTGCCCGATTACGACAAGCTGATGTTCCAAAATGCAATGTTCCGTAAGAGAGCAGAGGGTGTTGGAATAATTCCAAAAGAGAAAGCAATTGAGTGGGGCGTTGTAGGTTCGCCGTTAAGAGGTTGCGGAATTAAACACGATGTGCGTATTGATGAGCCTTACGAAGTTTACGACAAATTAGAATTTGAAGTTCCAACTCACGAGGGAAATGACATTTGGTCGCGTGCAATGGTGCGTCGCCAAGAGATTGAGCAATCAATTTCTATTATTCGCCAAGTGTTAGACAAAATGCCCGAAGGTGAATATTATAATAAAATTCCAAATCCACTAAATTGGACTATTCCAGCAGGCGATGCTTTTGTTAAAACAGAATCGGTGCGTGGCGAGTTTGGATATTACGTAGTGAGCGATGGCTCGGATAAGCCCCGCCGTGTTCACGTTCGCGGACCAGCATACGTTCACGGAGTAACAGTTTTAGAAGAAATACTTAAAGGTGCAAACATTTCGGACGTTTCATTTATTATGAACAGCTTGGGAACTTGCCCACCAGAGATAGAGAGATAAAGAATTATGGCTTTTGATTTAAAAGGAATATTAACACCATTTGCCGCTCTTAGCCAGGGAACAAAACCTCCGCATACAGTTAAGTATCCGGCAGAGCAGAAAGAGACCGCACACCGATATCGTGGTATGCACCACAACGATTTGGAAGAGTGCATTGGTTGCGGAACATGTTCAACAATTTGCCAAAATGGTGCTATTGATATGATTCACATTGATGGGTATGAAACAAACAATGGAGATTCTGGCTTACGCCCACGTGTTGATAATGGACGTTGCTGCTGGTGTGCTTTGTGCGTTGATGTCTGCCCAACTGGTTCACTTAATTTAACTTCCGATTATATTTATGTAACAGAAGACCCAGACTCGTTCCTTTGGACTCCGGGTGTTGATAATGCTAAGGATGGTAAAGAAAAACTATCATGGCAAAGCTCCGAAGGTAAACGGCTTTTAGATTACGAACGTGTTCCAATGAAAGAATTGGAAGGAACAGAAAGAGTTAAATCATTCGCAGAAGTTGTGCTTGGCTACACAGAAGATGAAGCACGCAAAGAAGCTGACCGTTGTATAGCTTGTGGTATTTGCACTGATATTTGTCCAGTGCATATGCACATTCCAGAATATATTAATGCAATTGCTCGTGGCGAAGATGATGACGCAGTTCGCATAATTTACGATAACAATCCACTTGGCGAAATGTGTGGAAAGGTATGCACACGCCGTTGCGAAACTACTTGTGCAATAAATCACAAAGGCGATCCTGTTGCAATTAGATGGCTGAAAGAATACGTTACTGCACGAGTTAAAAACGCCGATGTAATTAAAGAGATATTAAACCCAGATATAGCTGAGCCAAACGGACATAGTGTTGGAATTATTGGTGCAGGTCCATCGGGGCTAACAGCCGCCTACTATTTAGCACTTAAAGGATTTGATGTAACAATTTACGAATCGAAAGCACACGCTGGCGGAATGATTATGTATGGTATTCCAAAATACCGTTTGCCACTTGATAGCATTGATAAACAAGTTGATTACATGCTTTCAATAGGTGTTAAAATAAAATATAACACCAAGGTTGGAACTGACATTACGTTCAACGAATTGAAAGAGAAACACGAAGCAATTATGATTGGAATTGGTTTTGAAGTTCCATATCCTATTGGTTTAACTGGCGAAGATGCAAAAGGTTCAATTCAAGCAGTAAACTTTTTATACAATATTAACAGTGGCATAAATGTAGATATTGGCGATAAGGTTGCAGTTATTGGTGGTGGTAATGTGGCAATTGATGCTGCACGTGTTTCAAAACGTATGGGTGCAGAGGTTACAATTCTTTACAGAAGACGTGTTGAAGATATGCCCGCCGATTGGGAAGAAATTGAAGGCGCTGAACATGAAAATGTAATTATTCATCCTCAAGCAATTCCACTTGAAGTTATATCTGACGAAAACGGTAAGGTTACTGGAGTAAAATACGCTAATGCTGAAATGATAGCTGATGATAAGGGAGGAAGACCACGTCCTAAAATTATTGAAGGGGACGAACACATTCTTCCACTTACTACACTCATTGGTGCTATTGGTCAAGAAGCGGATTACTCATTTATTCCAGATGACATAAAAGAGCAAATTGAAATATCTCGCGGTCGCATTGTGGTTGATGAAAATCAAGCAACTGCATTACCTTGGCTATTTGCTACTGGCGATATTGCAAACCGTCAAGCCGATGCAATTAGTGCTATTGCTGACGGATACCGTGCAGTAAAATCAATTGAAAAATTATTGTTGAAGAAATAAACGCAGAAAAATCATTGCAGAACGGTCTTTTGGTTAAGTTTGAACTTTTCTTTTGCATGTCATTCCCGAATGGTTCTATCGGGAATCTTGTTAGCAAAATAGATTCCGTGTAAGAGCATCACGGAATGACGGCTACTTTTAGGTGCATTGATAAAGATTAGAATGACAGTTTTAGATTAAAGGAAATAAAAATGGCAGATTTAACAACAACATATCTTGGATTAAAATTAAAAAATCCAATAATTGCATCAAGCTCAACCTTAACCTCTAATGTTGATAACATTATTCATCTAGAAAAAAATGGCGTTGGTGCGGTTGTTCTTCGCTCAATTTTTGAAGAAGAAATTTCTCTTGAAGCAAATAAATTTATTGAACACGCTGTTAAAGATGGCTACGACGAAGGACTTTTTGATTACTACGATAAAAAAGTAAAACAAAATAATGTTGAAGATTATCTCAAGTTGGTGAAAGATGCCAAAGCTGCAGCAAGCATTCCAGTGATTGCAAGTGTAAATTGTAAATCAAATCACGAATGGATTTACTTTGCAAAAAAGATTGAAGAAGCTGGAGCGGATGCATTAGAGCTAAACATGTTCTTCCTTCCCGAATGGTCAAAAAGAACAGTGGAAGAGAATGAAGCTCTTTATTTTGATATTATTAAAAAAGTTTTAGCACAACTCACTATTCCAGTTACGTTAAAAGTCAGTCATTATTTTTCTGACCTTTCAACAATGCTACTTAAACTATCAAGGACTGGGATTAAGGGATTGGTTTTATTTAACAAATTCTTCACTCCAGATTTTGACATTGAAACAGAAAAAATGACACAGAATTATGTATATAGTTCTCCACAAGATATTGCATTACCACTCCGCTGGGTTTCAATTCTTTCAAGTCAGTTAAAGAAGGAAGAAAGCAATAGTTGTAATATTGTTGCCTCTACTGGTGTTCACGATGGCGAAGGAGCAATTAAGCAAATACTTGCTGGTGCTGATGCTGTTCAAATTGCATCTACACTTTACTTAAATGGCTACGAGCAAGTTGGTAAGATTTTAGAAAAGCTAGAATCGTGGATGGATGAAAAGGAATACAAATCCCTCGCAGATTTTAAAGGTAAACTATCTTATCAAGCAGGCGAAAATGCGGAGCAATTTGAACGCACTCAGTTTATGAAAAATTTTGACGATAAAGATATTAAGAATTAATCTATATTAATTCTGCATCTGTAATTATTTCAACCATTGATGATCCGTTATAGTCAAGGGCTTTCTTTATGGCATCATCCAATTCTGATTTGTTCTCAACTCTAATTCCTAATGCACCACAATTATTTGCATATTCTGCAAAATTTGGATTTTGCAAGTTCGTTTCCCAAACTGACAATTCGTCAACTTTTTGTTCCTTGGATATTTTCCACAAATAGAACCGACTCAGTCAGTTAGATATAGTATCTTGGCTCTGTTTACTTCTGAAAATTATTCAAAAAGTATCTTCAGTTCTTAAAAATAAATAGAGCTATCCACTAAAGATTTCACTTCTGCTTTTTTTTGTTGTAATATTTTTAGTAATCTTAATTGCTTTTTCCGAATTAATTTTTGGTGTTAAATTGTAAAACCTAAAAAACTAAAACGAGAAAGATCGACTATAAAACTATTGCTAAATGAGTTATAGTTTAGTTTCGAAATGATAAATTGTTAGAATCGACTCAACGAGAATCTATTGCGATACCAAAAGCTCTTTA
>CAMZLW010000115.1 GCA_947311785.1 uncultured Ignavibacteriales bacterium
AAAACTCAAGCCTACAAAGGGCTTGACACTTGGCGTGCTGTTTTCGGGCTGATTTTATTGCCTTCGGTGAACTATTGAAGTTTTATCCCTGAATTGCTGCTTAGAAATTAATAATATTCAAGAAATTATTTATTAAATTTAATTTTCAAATATCAAACAAATAGCATTAAACACACATAAATTATTACGAGGAAGCAGAATGTTAGTAACAACCACAAATAATATTGAGGGGAAAAGAATTTTGAAGTATCACGGATTAGTTTCTGGCGAAGCTATACTTGGGGCAAATATTTTTAAAGATTTTTTTGCTGGAATTAGAGATATAGTTGGTGGACGCTCTTCTGCCTACGAAAATGAGTTAAGAAAAGCTAAAGACATTGCTATTGCAGAGATGAAAGTAGAAGCTGGTAATATGGGTGGAAATGCTGTTATTGCAACTGATCTTGATTATGAAACTTTAGGACAAGGAAGCATGCTAATGGTTACTGCTTCTGGAACTGCCGTTACTCTTGAAGATTAGTATTTTACTTAGATTCTAGGAGCCTAATCTCTTTTAGCTCAGAGTCAATTTCATCATATCCAAATAAAGATATTGCAAAAGCCATTATCCCACTTCCTTTTATAATGGTTTTTGTTTTTACACTTCCTAATTTTCTATCCACCCATTGATAAAGCAATGTTTCTTCGCCATCTTTTTCTTGGAAGAAAAGTTTAATTTTCAATGTTTCAAATTTACCCGCTTGTAACTCTAAAGTTTCATTGCAAATAGCTTCGCCTAAAATTGAGATCTCAGTTGTATCTTCATTCTTAACTTGGTATCCAAACCAACTCCAATTATCGCCAACAGTTAATGGCTTTGGTATTAGCAAAATTGATTCAGAATAAGTTATATCCACTTCTTTGGAATAGAAAAATGTTGTAATATGTTGATTAGTTTTAACAAGATAAATTCCATCATCTCTCTTTTGAAATGTTTGCGTATAAGTAAATTTATCCGATTTGTTAGTTACTAGGTATAAACTATCTTGTCTATTTACACTCCTTATTGTCTCACCAACATTGGAGTTAAACACCATCTCAATTTTTTCATTAAACGGATTATATATATCAACTTTAGGCTTAATAATTATTGTAGAATCATTCTGTGCAAATAGCAACGGCGATGTAATTATAAGTGCTAAAAATAATTTAATTGGTTTCAAGTATTTGCTTCTCTATAATTTTAAATATTGAATTTAAATATATAATGAATTTTGGAATTCATACATAAAAAAAACGAATCCCAATTTTTGAGACTCGCTTTAAAGATAGTTTTTAATAATACTTTTCTATTTCAACAAAACAAGTTTCATCGTTTTTGAAAACTCTCCAGAAACTATTCGGTAAAAATATGTTCCGCTTGTTAGATTTGATGCGTTGAATACTACTTCATAATTCCCAGCTTTTTGATTTTTATTTACTAGAGTTGCTACTTCCCTTCCGAGTATATCAAATACTTTTAATGTAACCCTCTGTTGAGACGCAAGATTCTGGGTCTCAACAAATTTTGGAATTGAATATCGTATTGTGGTTGCTGGGTTAAATGGGTTTGGGTAATTTTGAGATAGTTCATATTTATTTGGTATCACGTTTTCATCTCTAACACTCACAAACTTTTTATCAAGTAAATTCCACAAATCGTCCTTATCCCCATCGTAACCTAAAGCCCACATACCTACTCCACCAAGGTTTTGAGCAGTTGCTAAATTATATTTTGCATCAAGTGAGCGAACATCATCAAACCATATTTGATGCCACTGACTCCCCTCTTGCCATTTTAACCAAGCTGTTTGCGATTTGGCATCCCACTGTAGCCCATGGTTATTGGCTTTATCAATATCGTTATAAAACCGAGTTGAACTTATGTATCCTCCATTAGCAGTATCAACTTTTGAGTAAGCACTACTAGTTTCTGTTTTCCACTCATGCCCATAGTAAGGAACGCCAAGAATTATTTTTTGCGGATACTTTGAAACTGGAACTCCATAATCATCAGTAACCACAGATGTAATATCATGTGTAAATCCAGTTAGTGGTGCACAAGGTCCTGCTGTAGAACTCCACTTACCCCAAAAAGAGTAACCCATAATAAAAACATAATCGCAACTTTGTGTTAATCCATCCAAATCCCATCTATTGCCCCAATTAACTGCTGGACCTGCAAACGATACTTCTTTTCCAGGGAGTTCTGCGTGAATAAAGGTTGTTAACTCTTGCATAAAAGAATTAATAACGCTTCCTCTATCGGCTTTGTAAAGTCCTTCAAAATCAACATTAATTCCATCAAGTTTATATGTTTTAATAATCCTTTTTGTCTCAGCAAAAAATTTCTGTTTTGATGTTTTATCTGTTATTATTTTTCTAATATCATCTTCATCAAAATTTACAGCTGTCATTATTACTTTAGTTCCAACAGTATGAGCAGCATTAATCACATCATTCCAAGGCCAACGGGATGGGGATTTAATATTTCCACTACTAGAGACAGGAAAATCGAAGGCAGCAATGTGCGTTAGTAAATCATAGTGCATATTGGCATGTGCCCCTTTTTTGTATTCCCAATCAGGCATATATCCAAAAACAATTTTAGATAATTCCTTTTGTTTGTTGGGCTGCAAGGGAATTATTCCACTTCCATCAAGAGCAAACTTGCTTAATTGACTTTCATCTAACTTAAACTCTTCTCTTTGATATTTATGAACCGAAAACTCTTTTAATTGTTGCCCTACCAAAAAGGTAAAGAGTGAAAAAAATATTACAATAGTATATTTACTCATTATATAATCCAAGGTGTAAAAAATAAAACTCAATTGTAAGATTGAGAATGGTATTATTAATCAATATTTTGTGCAAATAAATTAACTAAATAAATAGAAACAAATAAGGTAAAAAAATGATATCAAAAAAAATGGAAGCAGCATTAAACAAACAACTAAATAGAGAACTCTTCTCATCCTATCTATATCTATCGATGGCTACATATTTTGAAAATAATAATTTTGTTGGAATGGCTCAATGGATGAAATTACAAGCAGAGGAAGAACATATTCACTCGATGAAGTTTTTTGATTTTATTCAAAAAGTTGGTGGCAGAGTAATTTTAGAACAAATAGATAAGCCACAATCGGAATGGGATTCAGCTCAAAATGCTTTTGAAGATGCCCTCGGACATGAGGAATTTATTACCAAAAACATTAATGAACTTACTGATTTAGCAATTGCTGAAAGAGACCACTCTACAAAAACTTTCTTACAATGGTACATTGATGAGCAAGTTGAAGAAGAAGCAACAGCAAACGAAATTGTTCAAAAATTTAAACTAATTGGTGAAAGCAAAAGTGGTATCTATATGTTAGATAGAGAACTCGGTACGAGAGTGATAACTCCAGAAACTCCATCTGCATAATTTTATTTGTAATTAGGTTTTAGAGGATAGAACTCTATCCTCTAAAATACCATCATTAAGGTTCCTTCCCCAAAAAAACTTTATTTCCAACAGCAATTCAGAGTCAAAATTAAAATTCAATAAAACAACAAGTTACGAGATTAAACAGAAATATTTTTCCAGCTATTTCAGAAAATG
>CAMZLW010000116.1 GCA_947311785.1 uncultured Ignavibacteriales bacterium
ACTTACATAGCAAAAACAACCATTATTCAAATTAATTTCAGGAGAAAATAATATATTTTACCCTTTATTCATAAGGGGTGGGGAGTTTACGACCAGGCACTAAATACTCCACTTGGAGCTAGGGATAATGAACTTTTACAGCTTTCCTATGCATGAAGGGTATTATCCCTAACTTTAAGTGCAGCGTGGCAAAGCAACTTTAGTATTAATAATTTATTCATGAAACAGCTTAGCATAATTCATGTTCAACGTATTTTATTTCACACCAAAATAAACGATATTGCACAATTACATTTTTAATATTTGGAGTATTTATGAAATTTAGATTTAATGTTCTCTTAATAATTCTTTTTGGAATTTCATTCTCAATTATAGCACAGAAAAAAGCTTTTGAAATTGAGGATTTATACAAAGTAAAATATATCGGTTCGCCAGCTATTTCTAATGACGGAACAAAAGTTGTATTTACTGTAACAACATCAAATTTGCAAAAGGGAAATTCCAACACAGAAATTTACTTAATGAATGCTGATGGAAGTAATCAGAGGCAATTAACAAACAACGATGCTGCGGATTTTAATCCTATTTGGAAAACAGATGATAGTGGAATTCTTTTTTCATCCACTCGAACAGGCTCAACACAACTTTTCTGTTTACCTATTGATGGCGGTGAAGCTAAACAAATTACATATTTTGCACTTGGAATTTCATCGGCAAAATTATCTTTAGATGGGAAACACCTACTTTTTCAAGCGGTTGTATTCCCAGAATGTGGGATAGATATTGAGTGTAATAATAAAATTGATGATGCAATGAATAACGGTCCAGTGCAAGCCCACCTTGCCGATTCACTATTTGTGCGTCATTGGACAGAATACAACGATGGGAAATACACACACACAATTAGTTACAATTTTGAAACGGAAGAGTATAAAGATTTAACTCCAGGTTTTTTTAACTCGCCTGCATTCGCTGCAGGGGGTAGCGACCACTATAATTTTTCACCAGATTCAAAGTTTATTACATTTGATTCCAAGCGAGTAAAAAACATTGCATCATCAACAAACACGGACATTTTTGTAGTTAATGCAAATGGGAAAGAATTAAAAAACATTACAAGTAAAAATAAAGCTGCGGATTTTAATCCTAAGTATTCGCCCAATGGTAAATATATTGCCTACTTAACACAAATAATTCCAACCTACGAATCTGATAGAATACGATTGGCAATTTATAATGTTGAAACAGAAACAAGTGAAATTATAACAGATAGGTTTGATAATTGGATTTCAAGTTATGAGTGGAGTTCCGATTCAAAATCAATTTATTTCACTGGATTTGAAAAAGGTTATTTACCACTTTTCAAAATAAATATTGGAACCAAAGAAATAAATAAAATAATTGCGAACCGAGTAATTTCAAACTTTACTCTTTCTGCAAAAAATGACTTTGTAATTTATTCTCATTCATTTGTTCATAAGCCAGTAGAGTTAGCTTATTTTAATTTGTCGAGTGGAAGAAATTTAGATTTGACCACTATTAACAAGGCTATTACAGATTCTGTTGACGTTCGTCCAGCCGAGCAAGTTTGGATTAAGGGAGCTAACGGAAAACAAATTCATATGTTTATTGTTAAGCCACACAATTTTGATTCCACAAAATCATATCCACTTGTAATTAATGTTCACGGCGGACCGCAGTATCAGTGGATGGATTCATTCCGAGGCGATTACCAAATTTACCCAGGTGCTGGATATGTTCTAGCTTTCCCAAATCCACACGGTTCTATTGGTTATGGACAAGAATTTACTGCTGCAATTTCGGACGATTGGGATGGAAAAGTTTTTGAAGATGTAATAAAAGCTACAGACTATCTTGCAAACCTTAACTACGTTGATGAAAACAGAATGGGTGCTATGGGCTGGAGTTATGGCGGATATTTTATGAATTTACTACAAGCTAAAACAGATAGATTTAAATGCCTCTCTTCAATGATGGGCATTTACGATTTAAAAGAATTTAAAGATGAAACGGAAGAACTTTGGTTTGCTAATTGGGATTTAAAGCGAGATGATTACGAAACAATGTCGCCAAGTAAATACGAAGATAACTTTAAGACTCCAACCCTTATCATTACTGGAGAAAAAGACTATCGCATTCCTTACACCCAGTCGTTACGCTATTTTACGGTGCTTCAAAACAAGGGAATTGATTCACGTTTAATTATATTCAAAAATGATGGACATTGGCCAAGTAACTTACGTTCAATGCCACTATACTATAATTCACATTTGGAGTGGTTCCACAAATATCTTGGTGGCAAAAATGCACCTTGGAATAGTAAAGAGTTAATTAGAAATTTAGCATATTAATATAATTAAGAGAAATGTAAATATGAGCAAAAATGACATACCAGGTATATATAATTACTGCGATAGATGGTGCGAACGATGCACATTTACATCAAGATGTTTAACATTTAAGTTTGGTGAAATAATGGATAAGAATCTTGATGATAAGGTAGAACTTAATCGAGTGTTCTGGGATTTTTTTGATAAAAACCTTGATTCCACTTTTGAACTTTTTGATGAAAATGATTATTTATCCGATGGGGAGGAGGACTACACAGGAGATGATTTTGAAATTAAACGTTTAATTGCCGAGAGTAAAGATAGTGCACAGCTAGCAAAAGAATATATTAATATTGTTTCTGAGTGGTTTGAAAAAAATGAAATAAGACTACTGACAAATTCAGTTTTAGAAGAAAAGAACAACGTAAAATTAAGTGATTCAATAGAAGTAATTCACTGGTATCACATTTTTATATATCCTAAAATTATGCGTGCGTTACAAGGAAAGGAGGAGGATTTATTAGAAGATGAATTCCCATTAGATTCTGATGGTTCTGCAAAAATAGCACTAATTGCTATTGAACGTTCAATTACTGCTTGGGGTTATATTTTTATGCAAACAGAGGATAAAAACGAAAAGATTTTTAATATCATTAAGCTATTGGTTACACTTCAACATTTAGTTGAAAATGATTTTCCTAATGCACGAAATTTTGTTAGACCAGGGTTTGATGAAAACAATGAAAACGGATGAGAGATTATGAAAACAATAAAAATTAAAGATAGCAATAAAGAGATTCAAATTGGTAAAGTTGTTTGTGTTGGAAGAAATTACGCTGACCACGCAAAAGAAATGGGGAACGAAGTCCCTGATAAATTTCCGATAGTATTTATGAAAACAGCCACGTGCATGATTAACAGTGGCGAAAATGTTGTTCATCCAAGTTACTCGGAAAACTTGCATCACGAAATAGAGCTTGTTTTATTAATTGGGGCAACAGTTAAAAATGCAAATAGTAAAGAAGCAGAAAATGCAATTGTTAGCTATGCCGTTGGGCTTGATATGACTCTGAGAGATTTACAATTTAAAAGTAAAGAGAAGGGAGAACCTTGGACTTTTGCAAAAATATTTGATACTTCTGGCGTGCTTTCAGAGTTTGTTTCTGCCGATGAGTACAAGTTAACTGGGGAAGAGAAAATTTATTTATCCGTAAATAATGAGATAAAGCAAGAGGCAACTGTTGGATTAATGCTATTTAACCCAATAGAAATAATTAAAAATATTTCATCACGAATGACTCTTGAAGAAGGGGATTTGATTTTTACTGGAACTCCAGCTGGTGTTGGTCGCGTGGTTAAAGGGGATAAGCTCTCTGGCGGTATTGAAAATATTGGAAAAGTTGAGACAACAATTGCATGAAGCAATTTTTAATATACATACTTTCATTTTCATCTCTTCTGTTTTCACAGAAAATGGATTTTGATTCGTTATCAACATTTCAGTTTAAGTGGTCAAATGATTTTGAATATCAAACTGACTACTATTATACAAATGGTTTTTCATTCGAGTTATTTACACCTTGGATGCAAGATAACCCCGTAAATTCAATGCTATTGCCACATTCATCAAACGCTGTTGTTCTATATGGTGCAACATTGTTACAAGATATTTATACTCCGAGAGCAAAATTTTATGTCCCTGACCAGCTAAGTGGAGATAGACCTTTTGCAGCCTACATATTATTGGGTGCTAAAAAGATTAGTTTTAATAGAGAAGAGAGGGTTAAACTTTATTCCGAATTACAAGCTGGTGTTCTTGGTCCGGCAGCATTAGGAGAGGAAGTGCAAAATGGAATTCACAAACTGTTGCCAACTTCTTCTGAAGTAAATGGATGGGAAAATCAAATTAGCAACAGTTTGATGATTAACTATTCGGCATCCATTGAAAAAATTATTCCAATTACAAAATGGTTTGAAGCAAGTGGAGTTTTCTCTGCCCAATTAGGATTGCCATTCACCAATGTTGGCACGGGTTTGCAATCGAGAGTTGGAATATTTAATATACTTCCCAATGAATTTGAGTTTCTCTCTGAACGTGAATGGGAAATATTTTTAACACTTTCTGCTATTGGAAAAATTATTGGATATAATGCAACATTACAGGGTGGATTATTTTCTAAAAGTATTTACACGTTAAATAATATTAATAGATTTGTTGGATATGCCTCTGTTGGTTTTACTGCTATTTACAAAGGAGTTAAGTTAGAGTATTTTCAAAACTTTAATACTCCAGAATTTTCAGATGCATTTTATCATAGTTGGGGATATTTAATAATAAAAGTTAACTTGTAGAATCCTGTGAATAGCCCTAGAAAATGCACCATTCCGTGATATACTAAGGTTCTCAAAGTGATTCTTTAAATTATTTATTTAACTTTATAAAATAACCTTGATTCTTTAGCGTAGTTTTGTTTTCCTCAAGAAACTTACGCACTTTTTCAACGGAAACAATTTTACCTATACCATATTTTATTCCGCTAATTCGTTCAATTGTCATATCTCCATTGTATTTTGTGCCAGATATAAAATTGATATCTCGTGAAGGATTGGTGGGTGTTAACACAAATCTTTTATCTGCAGGAACCGATGAAATAATTCCAACAAACTCAAAGTTTGGAGCAGCACCTCTAATTGCCAAAACCAAACCACCGCTAGAGCCACGGTTTATAGGGGCATCAACAAGAAAGTTACCCGTCCCATTATAATTAGGATTGCTAACAATACCGCTTGTAACCATTTTGTAGTGCATAGGATAGCCGAGCAGATAAACAAAACTTCCCCACTTTAGCTCTTTTGCATTTCCAAAATTAAAATTAAATAACGGAAATCTGATAGGGTCAATATCTTTAAAAGAATTTCCAATTATTGCAATATCGTTTTTATCATCTTTAGCAATAATTTTTAGTAATCCACCAATGGGCAAATCGGAGTATATTTTTTGTCTCTCTTTATAAAGAATTGACTCGATGTATTCTGATTGTTTCCCTTTGGAGTCGTAATAATTTATTACTGTGTCTGGATAACTAACAACATGTGCAGCGGTTAGCAATGCAACTTTATCCCCAGAAATGTTTATTATTGTTGCTGTTCCCGACGATGTTTTACTAACTGTATTGGTGGCACTGGCTTTTTGTAACAAATCGAAATCATCTAAGTTGTTGTTTGTTACTGTGCTATCATAAAATAAATAGACTTTATAAAATGTTAGATTATTAATTAACTTTATTGCATTACTTATTTCTTCTAACTCAATAGCTACGTCGTTGTTAGGAAAAATTGTGGTGTACTCATCAATAATTTTACTTTCACTATCAGTTTCGGTTGAGCTACACGATAAAAAAAGGAAAGAAATAAATATTAGAACAGTTAATATAATTTTCATTTTAATTTTTCCATAGATAATTTTGTTTTAATAATACAATAAATATTTATAATTGAAAAGAGTAATATTGTAAAGTAAATAATTTGACGGTTTAGCATGAGAATAGTTGTAACAGATTCAGGGTTAGGTGGTCTATCGGTAGTTGCCGAACTTGAACGTAGATTGAGTGAAAATCCAATTTACACAAACAGTGAATTAATATTTTTCAACTCACTTTATAGCCACAAGTATGGGTATAATTCAATGAGTGAATTAAATGAAAAGAGTAAAGTGTTTAACAATGCACTTCATTCTATGGTGGCTAACTACAATCCAGATATTATTTTAATAGCGTGCAATACTCTTTCAATTGTTTATCCGCACACCAAATTTGCAAAAAACACTAAAACAAAAGTAAAAGGAATTGTAGATAGTGGAATTGAGTTATTTAATAATACTTAAAAAACTAAAACAAAAAAGGAGAAAAGAGGTGTAAGATGCTTATTTTTAGATAGTTAAAAAGAAAAATATTGCAAACAAACACCACTTTTCAGATGATTAAAAATACAAAA
>CAMZLW010000117.1 GCA_947311785.1 uncultured Ignavibacteriales bacterium
GAGCTATTAACCGGTAACAGATTTGTAGAGATAACAGAACACAAAACAAAAAAAGATTGGGCAAGATTTATTAGAAGAATAGCTTACGAAAAGTATCCTAAAGCTAGTGTTTAAACCGACGTATTCCAACAATAGAAAAAATAGTTGATGAAGTTGACGCTTGGCAAAAACAGAGAAATATTAAGAATGTAAAAATAAATTGGCAGTTTACTAACAAGGATGCTCGAATAAAATTAAAGTCTCTTTATCCGTCAATCCTTGATTAACATAACAGTAGTTGATGGGTTTAGTAAAAAATATAATTTAGAAAAGTTGGTTTACTATGAAATTTCGGACTCAATAGAATCCGCTATAAAAAGGGAAAAACAACTAAAAAATTGGCATCGTGATTGGAAAAATAATTTAATTAGTGATTTTAATCCTAATTGGGATGATTTGTATAGTTCAATTATTTGAGGCGAAATAGATGCTGAACCAAGTTCAGCATGACAGTTCGCGAAAGCCCTCGTCATTCCGAACTTGTTTCGGAATCTCTGAAATCAAACAGATGCTAAAATGAATTCAGCATGACGGTTTTTTTTGAAGCAGACCATCTATCTCTATTCATACCTAACATCAAATAAATCCATCAAACTTTTTGAGCTAAGTTTACCCGTTCTGCTGTTGTTGGATAAAACAACAATCGTCTTTTGGTCAGCAAGGGAGCGATAAAAATAGGAGCGGAAGCCTTTCCACCACCCAGTATGGTAAACAATTTTAGAACTATCGGGCAACATATTTATACGCCAGCCGTAGCCGTAGTTATCGTTCGTGTGTAACTCTTTGTTCCACAATTGATATGCAACTTTCATTTCTTCATCAGTAAAAAAATAATTTTCAAAAATTGCTCGGCTAAATTTATTCATATCTTCAACTGTTGAGTAAATTCCTTTGTCGCCTACAACTCCGTTAAGATAAGTGTTATCTGCTTTGCGTCGCCAATTTATATACCCAACAACTGGCTCATTGTTTTTATTAAAATCACTTTTATCGTAAACCGTTGTATTAATCATTCCAATTGGATCAAAAACTTTTTCCTTCATAAATTTAACATAATTTTTGTTGGAAACTTTTTCTATAATTGAAGCCAGAATAGCGTAGTTGGTGTTGCTATAATTATATCGCGTTCCAGGTTTACGATATCGTTTAGGCTCGTGCAAAATAAATAAACCAAGAGCATCACAATTATCAAGCGTAGTGTTTATGCTATCTTTCCAATATTTATCTGCTACATACATATAGTTTGGAAGTCCCGAACGATGGACAAGAAGTTGATGGATTGTAATATTTTTATACGGAAAATTTGGAAAGAATTTTCTAATACTATCTTGGTAAGAGAGCTTTCCTTCTTTTTCCAAAAGCATAATTCCAAAGGCAGTAAAGGTCTTAGAGACAGAGGCTAATTGAAATTTTGAATTAATCGTTAAAGAATCTTTCTTTCTTCTGTTTGCAAATCCAAATGCTTTTTTATAATAAATTGTATCGTGAGCAGAGTATAGAACGGCTCCGCTAAATGCACCAAGTTTATATCGCTTCTGAAAAAAGGAATCTATTTTTTCTGTTGTGGAATTATCCACAGCATAAATTTCGTTGTAAATAAAATTTTTCTTTTGGAATTCTTCTTCGTTTGTTTTGCTTAAAATAAAAACGCCGATAAATAGGAGTGCTAAAATTGGAAATAGTCTTTTGAACATTACTCTTAGTATAATTGAAAAATTGAAAAACAAAGTTATCAAAAGTAAAAATTAAATTAAAGAAATTATTAAATTGATATTACTTTGATAAATAAATAATCAACCAGAAATTAGTTAATGACTAAAAAAACATCACTAAAAAAAATCCTTAATTCTTTATTTACTAAAGTGGGACTAATAATAATTGCAATTAATGTTTTGGTCGCAATCCTTTATTTTATTGGTGGCAATATTTATACAATTTCAAATAGCTCAAAGAGTAGTGAGGGTTGTCAGAATTGCCATGCGGAAATGGAAGGATTTTCTCAATGGCATAACCCAAAAATTATTGGATGTGCTTCGTGTCATCTTGGTAATTCAATATCCAACAACAAGGATTTGGCTCATGCAGGAATGATAAAAATTCCAGGCAATTTAGAAACAGCCAATGTTACTTGCGGTGCTACTGGTTGTCATCCTGGAATAAAGGAACGCGTTGAAAAATCGATGATGAATAGTATGAGTGGTGTTGTAGCTGTTGACCGTTTTGTTTTTAATGAAGAAACCGATTTGAATAAACTTGCAAATATTAAATATCTTGGTAACTCTGCCGCAGATACTCATCTAAAAAATCTTTGTGCATCTTGCCACATAGGAAATAACAAAACAGAATATGAGCCAACCAAAGAACTTTCACGTGGCGGTGGCTGCAATGCTTGTCATTTAAATTATAGCAAAGAAGCAGTTAATAATTTACCATTACTTAAAAATTCGCACGGCGAAATTCCAATTGTAAAAACTCATCCAGCTCTAAATATTAATGTAACAAACAATCACTGTTTCGGTTGCCACAGCCGTTCAGGACGTATTTCAACAAACTACGAAGGCTGGCACGAAACAAGTTTACTGATTGCCGATATTGACACAAACAACCTGCAACGTCCATTTGAAAGCACAGGAAAAGCCACAGAAAGCATTGGAGAAAAAAAAGATTATCGGCTTCTTGAAGACAAGCGTATTTTCAGATTTGTTGCTGAGGATATTCATCACGCACGAGGACTTGATTGTATAGATTGCCACAATAGCTTTGAGCTAATGGGAGATGGAAAAGAATACGCACATCAAAATGAACCCGTAAACATTAGGTGTGAGGATTGCCATTCAAAAAGTTCACCTAAATTTGTTACATATAATCAACTTGATTATGAGTCTAAAAAAATTGTTGATTTGCGTGATAATAATTTACGCGAGCATAAATATTTAGTAACCAAGAAAAAATCTATTCCCTTAATTAATACTTATATTAATTATAAAAAAGAAAAAGTTTTATTCGGAAAAAATAGCAACAGAAAATATAAATTAAATCCACCCAGCTTTATTTGCGAAGAGGGTAAAGCCCACGACAGACTTTCGTGCAACAGTTGCCACACAGCATGGACACCACAATGCGTTGGTTGCCACACTGAGTTTGATAAAAATGCAAAAGGCTACAACAACTTAACAAAAACTAAAACCGATGGTGCGTGGCGTGAATTACTTGGCGAATTTTTTGCAGAGCCTCCAACTCTTGGAATTATGAACGATGGAACAGAGGAAAAAAGAATTGAAACTTTTGTTCCTGGAATGATAATGACTTTGGATAAATCGTCCTTTACAGGAAACAATGAGCCAAATAATTTTCATAGACTTTTTGCACCAACAATAGCACACACAATTTCTGCAAAAGGGAGAAGTTGCAAATCGTGCCACAACAATCCCCTTGCCATTGGCTACGGTAGAGGAAAATTAACATTTAACAAAAATGGCAGATGGACTTTCGAAAATGAGTTTGCACTTGACGAACACGACAACCTTCCACAAGATGCATGGATAGGATTCCTCAGCAATAGCAAGGGCAAAGCAACACGCGTTGGTTCTCGTCCGTTTACAATTGATGAACAAAAGAAAATTTTAACCGTTGGAGCCTGCCTAACTTGCCACGAAGATAATTCAAAAATTATGATAAAATCGTTATCGGATTTTGATGGATTGTTAAAACAAGTTTCTGATAAATGTGTTTTGCCAAATTGGAATTAATTTGACTTTGTATCCCATTATGGATACATTACAAATAAAATTATTATTAGTTGGAGAAATATAATGGCAAAAACAGCAATGATTAGAGCAAGAATGGAGCCTTCACTAAAAGAAAATGTTGAAAGTATTTTTAACAAAATTGGTTTATCAACCACAGAAGCAATTACACTTTTTTATCAACAAGTAGTAATGAGTAGAGGAATTCCGTTTGAATTAAAAATTCCAAACGAGGTTACACTTGAAACTATTATAAAATCAAACAATGGCGAAGAACTTCATCAAGTTAACAATGTTGAGGAATTGTTTGAGGAGCTTGAACTTTGAAATTAAAAATAGAGTTCACAACCCAATTTAAAAAAGACTATAAAAGAGTTAAGAAGCAAAACAAAGACATTTCTAAATTATACTCAGTTATTGCTTCATTGTCGTCTAACAAAAAATTAAACCGCAACTACAAAGACCATCAACTAACCGGTGCATTAAAAGGATTGCGTGATTGCCATATTGAACCAGATTGGATTTTAATTTATACACTATCAAATGAACTACTTTCCCTGAAAAGAACTGGTTCTCATTCCGATTTATTTAAATAGAAAAGAATTTCTAAAATTCATTCACTAAATTTACAATCAAAAATTAACCACCATAGATGGGAAAATACGCAATGAAAAAACTAATATTAATTTCACTCATTTTTACAATTGTAATCTCTGCACAAGACTTTAAACGCTACGAATTTAAATCGGGCAAAGTTAAATATACATCAACAGGTTCTATGACTGGAACCGAAGCAATGTATTTTGACAACTACGGAATGCTTGAACTTAAAGAAACAAAAGCCACATTAGAAATGATGGGCATAAAACAAGTAACCGATACCAAAACAATAATGAATGGCAAATGGGTTTATACAATAGATAAAAATAGTGGCGAAGCAAACAAAGTTGAAAATCCTCTTTACTCAATGTTTCCAAAGGGAGGAGACCTCGAAAAAGTTGGCGAAGAGATGATGATAAACATGGGTGGAAAAAAGATTGGAACCGAAACCTTGCTTGGAAAAAAATGTGACATTTGGGAAATAAAAAAACTTATGTCAAAAGTTTGGGTTTGGAAATCAATTCCATTAAAATCAGAAGTAAATATGATGGGAATGAACATTACCCAAATAGCAACAAGTGTTGAGGTTAACATTAATGTCCCTGCAGATAAATTCAAAATTCCAGAAGGAGTTGAATTCAAAGATGTGGGCAAAGTAGATTTAAATAGTTTGATGGGAAATTAAGTTGAGCAAAATTTTTATTTTATTTCTTTTTCTTACTGTATCTATTTACGCACAAAGCTTTATAACTGTAGATTCGTTAGATAGAAAATTAACTAATTTAACTTTTAACGATGAGTATGCAGAAGTTAAAAACATCTGCGATTCGTTAATAGGGTTGGATTCAAAAAATCCCCAATACTATTTTCATTATTTTGGAGCCGACGCCCTACAGCTTCACGAAAAAATAAATGCTTCACCTTTAGATGGGCGTGATTCTGTAAGGGAATTTCTTGTTGACCAATCAATAGAAAAGCTAGAGCATGCAATTCAAATTTTGGATGATATTCCAAGCACACCATTAAATAAATTTTATATTGCATCGCTTCACAGCTACTACTCGCGCTATGCTGGGCTTAACCGCTACTGGTGGGCTGCTTATGTTAACGGCACAAAAGCCAATGGAATGTTTGAAGAAATTATTGAAGACTATCCAAACTGCTACGATGCCTATTTATATCCAGGCGTTTTTGGATATTACGCCGCACGGCTAAATGGCTTTAACGGATTTATTGCATCTATACTTGGTGTTTCTGGCAACAGAAAAGATGGTTTGAAATATCTAAAACTCTCTCTCGAAAAAGGAAAATTAGTTTACGCACAAGCCCTTTTAATGATGTTGGAAATTAACACAGTAATGGAAGACAACCCACACAAGGCAATTCCTTTTTTTGAAGAATTTATTAAAGCGTATCCTAAAAACAAGCGTGTTGTAAACTGGTATTGCCACACACTGCTTAACTTAAACCAAACAACCAAAGTGTTGGAAATAATTAAAACGGATACACTTAACGTTGTTGATAATTTTGTAAAAGCAAAATTTTTCTTTTTAACAAATAAAATAGATTCCACAGCACACTATTCTATGCTTGCTTTCAAAAACCCAAACACTTGGAAAGGAATTATTGAACATACAAAATATTATTGTGTTTACTCTAATTGGTTGTTGGGCAAAAGCGAGGCTACCACTAGATATAAATCAAAATTAGATGGTTTTTATTCCTCTCTTTTTACTCTCGATTTGAAAAACGAAAAAGAATCCAAATATATTTATAACTTAACCACACTACTTGCAAGAGAAGAGTTTAATGAGTTTGAAAAACTTGCCAATCAGAAACCAAGGTTTAAGGAAATCTATTTTAACGCTAAGTATAATTTACTTCGTGGAACTTCCCTTTTTCAACAGAATAAATTAATTGAATCTTTGCCGTTTTTTGAACTTGCAGAAAACACCTCCGACAGAAGGGAAAAAACCATTGCTCTTAGATATCAACTTGATATCTATTTATCAAAAACTGTTTCTGTTGCCAAAGTGAGTAATTTAATTGAACGTATTGAAGAGACAGACTTTAATAAATTAATTTTTCGTCTAGACGATTTAAAAGAAATATACAACCTTAATTAAATTTTTGCAACAAGGTTTTTATGGAACAGTATTACGAAATAGTTGGTTACGTTGGCTCGTTTTTAGTAGCACTATCTTTATCAATGAAGAACATCCGACTCTTGCGTAGAATTAACCTTATAGGTGCTGGCACATTTGCAACCTACGGTGTTTTAATAGGTGCAATTCCTGTTGTGATACTTAATGGATTTATAGTTTTGATAGATATTTACTATCTCTACAAAATGTATAAAACAAAAGAACAATTCAAAATGGTTCCTGTGTTGGATAAAAAACACAACTACTTAAAACTCTTTTTGGATTTTTATTTAGATGATATTCTAAAATATTTTCCAAAATTTAACAGGGATAAAATTGACAATTTTGAATGCTTCTTTTTGCTTAGAGACCTACGCCCCGTAGGGCTTTTGGTGTTTGAAGAAACATCAGACATAGAGATTAAACTTCATCTTGATTATGCAATACCAGATTATCGCGATATGAAATCGGGCAAATATTTATACAACACCGAAATTAAGTATCTAAAAAATAAAGGCTACAAAGAGATTGTTACAGAATCGGATGTTCCTCAGCATATTAAATATTTAAAAAATCTTGGATTTAAAAAAGCATCCAACAACAATTCTGTTTACGTTAAAACTATTTAAATAATAATTTGCCATTGAGGGAGACTTTATAAAAGTCATTTTAAATTTATTACTAATAGATGCTGAATCGAGGATTAAAAGTCAAACCTAGTTGAAATTATGGACTCCCATTTTCCCAACTTCCAACCCGAGCAATTGAAAAAGTTTCCAAACAGTAAAGCAACAGATAAATTATAAAAGTTGTGATGTAGTGCCTAATATTATTTGTTACTTACTTCTTTTGTTTTATCTTTGTATCTTTGTAGTATGTTTGTAAGAGTAAAAACATCGCCCAATAGCCCAAAGAAATCAGTACAGATAGTTCTATCTATACGAAAAGGGAAAACTGTTTCTCAAAAAATAGTACGTCACGTAGGTACAGCCCTTGATGATGATGAATTGGCTAAGTTAAAAGAATTAGCCGAGTATATAAAAGCGAAATTAGAATCAAGCTCAAACCCAACCCTATTTAGACCGGAAACAGTAGCCGAAATGGCTATTGCTGCAAGAAAGGCGAAAGAGAAGCAAGAAGAAGAACTTCGAGTAAACTTAAAAAACTTACGAGAAGAATCTATAATAGTCTTAGGAATTCATGAAGTATATGGAACAATATATAAAGACCTTGGCTTTGATAAAGTAATAAAGAATCCACAAAGAAACGTAGCGACAAACAAAAACCTTTTTAACATAGTCATGGCACGTATAGCAAATCCAAGTAGTAAGCGAGCAAGCAAGTGTAATTCAGTTAGAGAAAGATTTTGGAATTAAGTTATCCTTAGAAGGTGTTTATAAGATGATGGATAAACTTGATGAAGAAGCAATAGAAAAGATAGAACTACAATCATATTCAAATGCACAAAGACTCTTAAAAGAAAAAATAAACGTAGTATTCTACGATTGCACCACGCTTTACTTTGAGTCGTTTAGTGAAGATGAGTTAAAGCAGAACGGCTATAGTAAAGACCTGAAGTTCAATCAACCCCAAGTACTTTTGGGATTAATCTCAACAAGGGAAGGACTTCCCATTGGTTACGAACTCTATGCAGGTTCACAGTATGAGGGTTCTACCCTAAGGGCATATGCGTTAAGTTAAGCAAAAGTATACTACTAAATCTTAAGTTATTTTTTAACAAATGAATTGATTTTCTTTTTTCTTTTAAGTACAAATGTATTCCTATCTTCAATAAACCACTCAAATTCTTCACCTTTTCCCACTTTGACTGATTCAGCAATAGCTGCTGGAAAATTGATATAGAAAGATTTATTAGTAGGTCTTTCTACTTTCTGCATTTTCACTTTATATCCCATAATTCAATATCCTCCACTAAAAAATAATAACATTTTTAATTGAGAAAAATAGCATTTTATAATGTAGTATATATTCTTTATTTATAAAAGGATAATTATGAACACTCAAACAATACTTCAACGTCTATGCCCTGAACTTTCAAACGAAGAAATCACCAAAATTGCAGTAGAAACCGGATTCTCAAAGCGTGCTGAGAAAAAAATTAAATCCGAAGATTTCTTATCATTTTTTTGTCAAGAATCAATAAAGGGAACTGTTAGCTATAATGATTTGGCAGCTAAAATTTCATGTAAGAAAGATTGCTCTGCAAGTAGACAAGCGTATTTCTACAGAATAAAAGAAGAGACTGTAGAATTCTTAAACCCCGATTATGCAATAGGATTGGAAAGAACAAGACCCAGATTAAGAATTATCAATGCATAAGACGACCTGCCCCGCCTTAGCTGGAGTTAGGGATGATA
>CAMZLW010000118.1 GCA_947311785.1 uncultured Ignavibacteriales bacterium
ATTCATAACGAAATTTTAAAATTCCCGTTATTTACTTAATTCAACTATTTGCACTTTTATTTGTATTGCTTTAACAAACAAAATAACGGGAATTTGGAACATTTTAATTTTCTCCCCGAATTGCTGGGAAACTAGCTCCATCTTTTGAATCTTATAATTATATTGCATTATGGATAAAGGAAAGAAAAAACATATTCTATCTCCGCACCGATTAAAATTGCACGAAATTATTTTTGAAGCCGATACTCCGTTTGGAAAATTATTTGATGTAGTATTGCTCATTTCCATTATTGCCAGTGTTGGCGTGGTGATGCTCGAATCTGTTGCATCAATAAAAGCAGAGTATGGAAATATATTGTTTATTGCCGAGTGGAGTTTCACAATTCTGTTTTCGCTTGAGTATCTCTTACGCCTTTATTCTATTGGGCATCCAACGCTTTATGCTCGTAGCTTTTACGGAATTGTAGATTTGGTTTCTATACTTCCAACATTTTTAAGTTTAGTTTTTCCTGGAAGCCAATATTTTATAACCATCCGTCTTTTAAGAATGCTTCGTGTTTTTCGTGTTCTAAAATTTGTGCAATATCTTGGCGAAGCAAATCAACTAGCCGAAGCAATGAAGGCAAGTAGAAAAAAAATTCTAGTTTTCCTTTTGGCTGTGTTAATAATTGTAGTAATTGTTGGCTCGCTAATGTATGTAATTGAAGGGGAAGAGAACGGATTCAAAAACATTCCACAATCAATTTATTGGGCAATTGTAACCCTTACCACTGTGGGATACGGAGATATTTCTCCGCAAACACCAATAGGACAAATTCTTGCATCCATGATTATGATTGTTGGATATGGAATAATTGCCGTGCCTACAGGAATTGTAACTGCAGAGTTTACTAAATCGAAAAACGAAAAAATTTCAACACAAGCATGTCCAAGCTGTGCCTCAGAAGGACACGACCACGATGCAAAGCACTGCAAGCACTGTGGCGAAGAGCTTTAGAGGGAAATAATTAAGATTAAATTGTAAATCACAGTAAGATACTATCTTATTTATTCCAACTTTTGAGAAAATAATCTTAATTCATAAAAGATAACTTTTATCCAAATTCTCTTATCTTAAGTTCCAAAGAAGGCTTTGCATAACCTAACAATATGTGTCTTGCTGAACTTGTTTCAGCATCTATTAGTGCAAATTTATGGCATAAACAAAGATTCTGAAATAAATTCAGAATGACTTTTGGGGTTATGCAAAGCCTTCCCAAGGTGTATTGTTGCAATAAATAAACTCGGCACGCATTTTGTCTAGGCATAAAAAAACAAAAGGAATTATTATGGATATAAATAAAATAGAACATATTGGCATTGCAGTAAAAAGCATTGAAGAATCTCTTAAATATTACGAAGGTGTTTTGGGTCTAAAATGCTATGCAATTGAAGAAGTTACAGAACAAAAAGTAAAAACAGCTTTTCTAAAAATAGGAGATGTAAAACTTGAACTTTTAGAAGCCACAAGTGATGAAAGTGCAATAGCAAAATTTATTGAAAAACGTGGCGAAGGAGTTCAACATATTGCCTTTGCTGTTAACGGAATTGAAAATAATTTAGCTGAAGCCAAAGAGAAAGGAATTAGACTAATAGATGAAACACCACGAAATGGAGCGGAAGGCTTGAATATTGCATTTCTTCATCCAAAATTTACAGGCGGTGTATTAACAGAATTTTGTGAAAAATAATAAATAGATATGAGATGATAGATATAAGATTTGAGGTAAGAATCTTTTCTACTTCTTAAAAGGAGACAAAATGGGAATAGAAGCAAAAATAGAAGAGCTACTAAAAAAACGTGAGGAAGCACGTTTGGGTGGTGGTGAAAAAAGAATTGATGCTCAGCATGGCAAAGGAAAACTTACTGCACGCGAGCGAATAGAACTACTATTGGACGAAGGTAGCTTTGAAGAATTTGATATGTTTGTGCATCACAGAACAGTTGGGTTTGGATTAGAAAATCAGAATTACCTCTCTGACGGTGTGGTTACTGGCTACGGAACAATTGATGGACGGCTTGTGTATGTTTTTTCGCAAGATTTTACAGTCTTTGGTGGTTCTCTATCCGAAATGTATGCACAAAAAATTGTTAAGGTAATGGAAAAGGCAATGAAGGTTGGTGCCCCAATTATTGGGATAAATGATAGTGGTGGTGCAAGAATTCAGGAAGGTGTTAAAAGTCTTGGTGGATATGCAGATATTTTCCAACAAAACATAATGGCGTCTGGCGTTGTTCCACAAATCTCGGCAATATTTGGTCCGTGTGCTGGTGGTGCTGTTTACTCGCCTGCACTTACCGATTTTACAATTATGTCTAAAGACACAAGCTATATGTTTGTTACCGGACCTAAGGTTGTAAAAACCGTAACTGGTGAAACCGTAACCACCGAAGAACTAGGCGGTGCTCAGGTTCACGCAACAAAATCGGGTGTTACTCACTTTGTTTCAGAAGATGAAGAGGAAGGTATATTATTAATTAGAAAAATATTAAGTTATCTTCCCCAAAACAATTTAGAAGATCCTCCTAAAAAAGTTTGCAACGACCCTATTGATAGATTAGAAGATGCATTAAATAACATAATTCCTGAAGAAGCAAACAAGCCTTACGATGTGAAAGATGTAATATTTTCAATTGCCGATAACGGAGAATTTCTTGAAGTGCATAGGCAATATGCTCAAAATATTGTTTGTGGCTTTGCAACATTTAATGGTGCTTCGGTAGGAATTGTTGCAAACCAACCAAGTTATCTTGCTGGAGTTTTAGATATAAACGCATCACGTAAAGCAGCACGTTTTGTTCGGTTCTGCGATGCTTTTAATATTCCAATTATAACGCTTGTTGATGTTCCTGGATTTTTGCCTGGCACAACTCAAGAGTATGGCGGAATTATTATCCACGGTGCAAAATTACTTTTTGCTTATGGCGAAGCAACAGTTCCTAAAATTACAATAATTCTTCGCAAAGCTTATGGCGGAGCTTACGATGTAATGAGTTCTAAACATTTACGTGGCGATATAAATTACTCGTGGCCAGGTGCCGAAATTGCTGTGATGGGAGCCAAAGGTGCAGTGGAAGTTCTTTATTCCAAAGAAGCTAAAGCAATTGCTGACCCAGAGGAAAAGGCTAAATTTATTAAAGAAAAAGAAGATGAGTATAAAGATAAATTTGCTAATCCCTATGTGGCGGCTAAGTATGGCTACATTGATGATGTAATTGAACCACGCAATACAAGGTTCAGAATTATTAGAGCATTGCAAATGTTGGAGACAAAAAAAGACAGCAATCCTCCAAAGAAACATTCAAATCTTCCATTATAATAAGGAGCAATTATGTTAGAGCAATTTAGCTTTTCAAATATTTGGGAGAATGGTGGAATTTTAATTTCTGTTGTTGGTTATGTTATAGTTTTTGTTGCACTACTATTACTTGCAGTAATTATCACATATTTCCAAAAATTTCTTCAGTTACAACAAAGAAAAAAATTAAAATCTGTTGGTCATCGTGCAGCAGAATCTAACGATCTTTCTCTCTCTGGCGAAGTAAGTGCTGCTATATCTACCGCACTATATCTACACTACGAAGAGAAACACGATTTAGAAAACACAGTATTAACAATTAAACGAGTTCAAAGAACATATTCACCGTGGAGTTCAAAGCTATACGGTTTACGAGAATATCCAAAGAGATAAGGTTTATAAAATGAAAAAATTTAAATTTAAAATTCGTGGTAACGATTATAACACAGAAATTATTAGCATTGAAGACAACATTGCCGAAGTGGAAGTTAATGGTTCTACTTATCAAGTTGAAATAGAAAAAACAATTAAAGAAACTAAAACACCAAAATTGATGAGACCCAAAATTATTCCTTCTGGTGGTAGCGACTCTGCAAAAACCAGCAAACCTAGTGCCGCAAAGGGTGTTGGGGTTGTTAAGGCACCTCTCCCAGGTACAATTTTAGAGGTTAAAGTTAATGCTGGTGATGAAGTAAAGGTCGGCGACACGCTTCTTATTATGGAAGCAATGAAAATGGAAAACAACATCAAATCGGATAAAGCTGGAAAAATTAAAACCATTAAAGTTAACAATGGCGATTCAGTTCTTGAAGGTGATGTTTTAGTTGAGATAGGGGAATAACTGATGGAAGGTATAAATCAATTTATTAGTTTCACTGGCTTTGCCAATCTCACAATTGAGCATGTAATAATGCTCTGTATTGGATTGGGGTTTATCTATCTTGCAATTAAAAAAGATTACGAACCACTTTTACTTGTTCCAATTGGTTTTGGAATTTTAATGGGAAATATTCCATTTGTTGAAAATGTTGGCTTGCAAATTGGGCTATACGAGCAAGGCTCGGTTCTTAACTATTTATATTTTGGAGTGATGAAAGGAATTTATCCTCCCCTAATATTTATGGGTATTGGAGCAATGACTGACTTTTCGGCACTTATTTCAAATCCTAAATTAATGTTACTCGGTGCTGCTGCACAAATTGGAATTTTCTTAACATTTATGGCAGCATTGGCGTTGGGCTTTACTGTTGAACAATCAGCCGCAATTGGAATTATTGGTGGTGCCGATGGACCAACAGCTATTTTCCTTTCATCCAAACTTGCTCCAGAATTACTCGGAGCCATAGCCATTGCGGCATATTCTTATATGGCTCTTGTTCCAGTTATTCAACCTCCAATTATAAAACTGCTTACAAATAAAAAAGAACGACAGATAAAAATGAAACCCCCTAGAGCAGTTACAAAATTAGAGAAAATGTCTTTCCCTGTTGTTGCTTTGTTGTTAACAACATTTATTTCTCCAGGTGCCTTACCATTATTGGGAATGCTCTTCTTTGGCAATCTGCTAAAAGAATCGGGAGTTACAAAACGCCTTGCTGATACTGCAGCAAAACCATTAATCGATATTGTTACTATTCTACTTGGCTTAACCGTTGGAGCTTCAACACAGGCAACACAGTTTTTAACAAAAGAGTCAATTATGATTTTTGTTCTTGGTGCAATTTCATTTATGATTGCTACTGCTGGCGGAGTTCTGTTTGCTAAATTCATGAATCTCTTTTTGAAGAAAGATGATAAACTTAATCCAATGATTGGTGCTGCTGGAGTTTCGGCTGTGCCAGATAGTGCACGTGTTGTGCACACACTTGGGTTAGCAGAAGACCCAACAAATTATTTACTAATGCACGCAATGGCTCCAAACGTTTCTGGAGTAATTGGCTCTGCCGTTGCTGCTGGTATTTTAATGGGATTTTTGCTGAAAGTATTTTAGTTTAGATGTGAGATAAGAAGAGACAAGATTTGAGATAAATCATTTAAGCCACTAATTTACGAATTGAAATTTAATTTGTGAGTTGGTGGCTTTTTTATAAACGTCATTTATACTACTTGTTTCCGTGGATTAATTTTTCTTACTTTTATGCTTTTGAAAGTATCAGACCTTTTATTTATTGTTTCTTCAATATCATAATCATTTTGTAATCCTAACCAAAACCTTGCAGCGTTATTAAAGCGGAAGTTCCGCAAGAATTTCGGTCAAAAACGTTGTAAGTTCAATAAAGACAAGATGTTAGTCCAAATCACTCAAAATAGTGTGGCTAAGAGTATTTTACCTATGACGCATTTGTACTTGATTGTATAGCTATATTGTTGTATATTAGTAGCCAAGATGTTTATACAAAAG
>CAMZLW010000119.1 GCA_947311785.1 uncultured Ignavibacteriales bacterium
ACTGTTACTTTGTCAACTTTCCAATCACTACCAAAATTTAATAATAAATTAAAAAAATCCTCTGAAAACACGGCACACCTTTTTTAATGCAAATTTACTAATTCCACAACAATAAGGGTAGAACCAATTATATTAAATATTTTTAACCGAGTTTCCACCCGTTTCTATGGCTTTTTTTAATGCTAGTTCTGCATTTTCAACAAGCTCGTTAATATCTGTTTTATCGTGTGCAGCAGCAATACCAACAGAGATGGTATATGTTGTTTGCTTTGTGGATACAACAACTGGCGTGCGGGCAATTTTAATCCTTAATTTTTCTGCCCATAGAAAAACGTCTTTTGAATCAGCGTTGAAAAAATAAATTCCAAAAACATCTCTGTTTATTCTTCCAACAATGCTATGCTTATTTGTTGCCTCACGTATAGCAACTGTTATTGATTTTAATACTTTCGGAAACGGATTACCTTCAAAGAGAGATTCATCATCAATAAATTTATCTATTTTTACTATTGCAAGAGAACTAGGGAGATTAACACTTTTAGATTTTAATAAATCGGAATTAGCTTGCTGCAAAAAGTTTTTACCATTAAGTAATTTAGTCTCTACATCAACAGTAAGTAAACTCTTTAAAACTGCTTGATTTGAAAATGAATAAATTATATATGAAAATATTTTAATCGCTTTTTTTAAGAAAGCTAAATCAGCATTGCTATAAACCTCGGTCTTTAATGAATCGAAACAAAATAATCCATAAATATGACCATCGTATATAAGAGGTATTGCAAGAAATGAACCGCCAAAAGTTATATCCTCATCTTTAGCAAAACGAGCAAGTGTTTCATTTGCAGTATCATCAATTTTAACCGGAGTTTTCTCCACAATAGCTCTACCAACTAATGTACCCGATAAATCGATATCTCTATTTTCGCCAATATATTTTAATGATGTATTATTAATTATTTTGGCAATTTTATGCTCTTTCGTAATTGAATCATAAAAAACAAACGAGAATATATCCCAAGGAATAAGACGCTTTACAGAGTTTTCTATCATAGCAAAAAGTTCTGCCTTATTCTCAAATTTATTATCGTTTGCAACAATATCTAACAACGATTTTAACCTCTTATCTGCTTTGGAATCGGCATGCTTTTCTTCAAATAACGAAATTAAAAGAGAAATAACACGTACAAATCTTCCTAACGAATAAATAGTTTCAATTCCAAAACTATCATTCTCCTTTGAATCCATTGCTAGAATACCAGCTAAAGATTTTCCATAATATAATGGCACTCCAACAAAACTTTTAATTCCTTGCGGAGCAGTGTAATATCTAAGATTATCACTTTCGGCATTTTTTACAATATCAGATAAAATTTCAGGTTCTTTTTTAATAATAATTTTACTAAGCACATCATCTTCAATATCAAATTTTTGTTTAATAATATCACCACTTGAAGATGCAAATTTTTCGAGAGCAATTTTTTGTGATTTTGGATTGTACCAAAAGAAGAGTGCACTATGAATACTAAAAGCATCTTTCACAACTTGGAGAATTTTTTCAAGTGCAAAACCAAAATATTGATCGTTCCCAATATTATCAGGAATCTGCTCTGTTGCAATTTTATCAAATTCTTTTTTAAGATCGGGTGATTTAAAAAAGTTTCGCCCCTGCGATTGTGTTGAAATATTACCAGCAGTATCGGATGCTGTTAATATTTCTCTGCTCTTATTTGGAGAAATAATTGTAAACCCTTCCCCCTCATCAGTTTCAATTTCATCGCTACTGTATTGGTTAGAGGTTATTGTAGAATTTTCTGTGGCAAATGCTTCATCAAACTGTTCATCAGCTCGCGATGAATCGCGAAGGAAAATAATAAATGCCGAATACGTAACTAAAACTATTGCAGAAATTAATCTTAGAATAAAATCTCCTGTAAAAAAAGGAACTGCCACAAGGAAAGGAATTATTGAAAATATTAATATTCTTTTTTTATTTCTACTAGCATTATCCATTTGCATCTACAATGTTTTTTTAAAAATTAAGATGGAATAATAATAAAGTTTTATGAAACTTTCTTGTTAGTTATATTATATAATAATTTAATTTATAATACTTAATTTTGCTTTAAGTAATATTATTTATCTTAATATACAGTATTGGTTATAAGAGATGCAATTTCACTATTGCTAATTCCTTTTACACTAGAGTTAAGAAACAAATTATCACCCAAACTTAATTCAGGAAATTGCTCTAATACTGCTTTTCTACTTTTCACCACTTCCGATTGCTTGAGCTTATCAATTTTATTTAGAATAACTACGTATGGAATATCTAACTCGCGTAAGTAATTGTTTAATAAAATATCTAATTGTGTTGGTTTATGTCTGCTGTCAACAAAATGCAAAACACGCGAAATATTATTATTCTCTGCAAAATATTTAATCAATAACCTTTCCCAATATGCCCTTTCTTTTTTTGCCACTTTTGCATATCCGAAGCCTGGCAAATCAACAACATAAAATTTTGAGTCTATTAGATAATAATTAATTGTTCTTGTTTTTCCGGGAGTTGAACTTGTTTTAGCAATAGCCTTTCTTTTGAATAGGGCATTAATAAAAGTGGATTTACCAACATTAGAACGACCAGCTAATACAATTTCTGGCAATTTAATTTCGGGAAGTTGATCTAATACTGCAATAGATTTTACAAATTCGATGTTTTTCATAATTATTAGAAAGTTTAGTAGGTAAATATGTGAGTTCCAAGATAAAAAATTATTATCACAAAACAGATAAGATTTTTATATACACTTCCTTTTTCTTGCAAGATGTGATGTATTAATTTATAAATGCTTTTATTTTAGTACTATTCACAGCACCGAAAAAACCGTATGCACCCTCAATGCCAGATTGATTAATTCTATCTTCATAGTAAAGAAAATAATTTTTATCAAAAGAAGTGATTTTAATTTTATATTCATCCTGGATAAAGTTATCATCAGCAATAGTAACACTAAGATGGTTTGTTGCGGTTTCCCATACAAAAGTTCTTGCCTCGTTTTCAATTTCGATGTGATAATAATAGGCGTTGGTACTTGTTGTCCAAGATATTGTTCTTCCAACAACAGTAATAGTAACTTCACCTGGAATTATTGCTTTTCCAATAATATTAATATCGTTTTTTACGATTGATATGTTAAGTGTATCACCAGGTTGTAAGTAAAGACTATCGCTATAATAATTATAATAGTGATTACGACTGTATGGTTTTGTAAAATCAGGCAGACTATAGCTTAGCTTAATATTGTTTACATAAAAATAGGCACTATCAATAAGCTCAGGATATTCCGAATATTCATCATCAACAGAGTTTACCGAAGTAAGAAGTGCTTTTTGCCTTAGTGAATCTGCATCAATTACAAATGCAAGTGCTACATTATATTTCAAATTTTGAGTTTTTGTAGGATTATCATCACAACTTATAAGAAAGATAATTAAAAAACTTGCAATTATATATCTTAAAATATTAATCATTCTCAACCTTTTTAAAAAGTAAACTCTACGCCTACTGATGGCAAAATAGGTAAACCAGGCAGGTAGGCCGAGTCTCCAGGTTTCCCATTTATAATCGTGCTTTTAGCATATTTTGTAGAATATACTTCTAAAGCATTACTATTAAATGTAATGTTTTGTATTTGAATATAAAGCTCCCAATCAAAATATTTGTTTGAATATTGCTTTCTCAACGATATATCCAAACGCCAGTAGGGATTGAAACGATATTTATCTTTATCAAATATCAAATGATCTTCTAACCTCCAAATTTCATATTTATTTATATCCTCATATGCATTTGTTCCAATCCCTTTATAATACCCAATAGCTTTTTGGTATAATGCACCACTACGATAAATAAGTGAAAGATTAAATTTCCAAGTTTTGCCAAGCATAACTCCAAGTAATCCTTTTAGTGTATGTGGCAAATTCCAGCTCGGATTAAAATTTTTATTGTTAAATTTATAGGAAGTTTTTAAATAAGAATAATTAATTTGATAAGTAACTCTTCCTGTTCTTTTTTCTAAAAATAATTCTATGCCATAAGCAGTACCAGAACCATCAATAAAATTAGGATAATTTTCAAAATCATTATTAAGTTTTACAACCCTGTCATAATTTTTGTAATATAATTCCATCGAAACATTATACCCACCACCAAGATTCAATTTATTGCCAATACTATAAATATTTGCACTAATGGGTTTATCAAGAATAAAAATGGGATTTCCTACCATAAAAATATTAGAAGTACTTATACCGGTTGTTGTAAACTGATAATTTCTTTCTGCACCAATTGTAAATCTATATTTTGAATGTGGATGCCATTCAAAAGAAATACCCGGCGAAAAATAAGTAGTATTATTTCCATAATAGAAAATATTTTTAACACCCAATTGAATAGTGTTTGATAAAAATAATTTGCTATCGAACCAAATAGAATAATTAGAAAACTTAGAAATTTTATAAAGAGAATCCGGAATATTTAATTTAAGAAAATCATCTTCTGCCAACACAGTTTTCATGTTCCAGTTATAAATTGCATGTAAATACTGATAATTTGCCCCAAATTGATGGCGATGATTGTCGTAAATTAATTCTGTAAAATACTTTACATTAAAATCATCAAACTTATTGTTTGCAAAAGACGTATTATCTTTACCATCCAGTAAATTTCTAAAAAAGGAGAATAACAATTGGTGTTTTTTATAGTTAAACTTTGTTGCAATAACTCTGTTACCAGAGTCAGATTCACTTTTGTTATTATTTTCTCCCTCATCAAAAGTACCACCTTCATTACTTGCAAAGAGTATTAAATCGGCAGCAAAGTTATTTGAAAATTTATGACTTACCTTTAGATTTAAATCGTACATCCTAAGCAACATATCTGTTTGCCCAACCAAAGCCATTAATAAATCTAAATATGGGCGACGAGCAGCAAACATTACAAATGTATCTCCAAACTTTCTTGATAAAGCTAAATTTGCCATTATCAAACTTACATTAAGTTTTGTAAATGGTTTACTACTTTGTGGTTTGCTTTTCATTGATACGATTCCACTTAATTTTCCACCATATTGAGCGGGGAAATTTGCAGACCATACTTGCACCTCACCAATTGTCCAAAGATTAAACGCACTAAAAATTCCAAATAGATGGTATGGATTATATACTTCAACATCGTCATATAAAATTTTATTTTGGTCGCTCCAACCACCACGTATATTTAACTCAACATTATAATCGCTATATTGCACAATACCAGGCAAAAAAGAGACGGCACGCATTATATCAGGCTCGGCAAGTGCAGGCATATTTTTAATGCTTCGCTCGTTTATAATATAATTTGATGTGGTAATATCTCGTTTACCCTGCACGGTTACTGTGCCAAGTTGTAAAACAATTTCCTCCAATTCAATATTTAATGTATGAACGGAATCTTTTTTTAAATCTAATTCAATCTCTTTTTTATTATAAACTAAATGATAGAATTTTAGAGTTTGCTTGCCTGTGGGAATTTTTAAAGTGTAATATCCATCTTCGTTAGTTGTGGTTCCAATATAAGTTCCAACCAAATAAATACTTACGTTAAATATTGGCTCTCCTGTTTGAGAGTTGGTAATTCTACCACTTATTTCAGTAGTTTGTTTTGCAAAGCTAATAGTTGCAATAAGAAGATATAGAAGAGAAATAAGTATTTTCATATTGTAAGAATATTATAATATTTTTAAAGTTTGTTAAAAACTTGGTATTCCAATCTGGAAACTAATTGTATTGGTAATAAAAGAGTATTCCCCTTTTGATGCTAAATAGTTAAATCTATATTTAATCCCAACTGGTAACCAATTAAATAATTCTGTGTTTACACCAAGATGAAATTTAAACCCAAATGGCGAATTAAAGTCTTTTGAAAATTGTGGGTCTGTTTCAATGAGTGTTGAGCTGGAATAATTTGTTGCAAAAAGGGAGATAGCTAATAATGCATTAAAATTAGTATTCTTAAATCTATATTTTAGTGGGGCATATAAATAAACTAAATGATGTGAAATATTAAAGCTTGCAATTGACTGATAAACAAGCCCATCGCTATCATCAATAATTTTAGCAATTTTTAAGTGATAATTTGACATGTCATATTCGAAACCAATGCCATAAAAATTAGTAATCCAATAATTAAAATTAAATTGTAATTGCTCAATTGTTAAATCCAATTCACCAATTTTATTCCCATCTATATAATATGGGGCATCATAAGTATAAAAACTATTTGGGTCATACACATTTAATGTAAAAAAATATCTTGCAAAAACATCCATTTTATCACTCTTTAAGCCAAGTGATAAACTACTACCTGGTATCATATCAATATTAATAGTTTTCTGCATGGTAAATGTTTTGTCATTTTGCCAACCATAGGATTTTAATATTGTTTTCCCTTCAAAATCGTTTATTGAAAAATCTGAATAAATGAAACTATACTCAGGTATAATAACCAAATCGAAAGTATCAAAAAAATCATCAATCCAAAGTGAATCTTTAGAGATTACTTGTGCAATTGATGTGTTGATTGACAAAATAACCAATAAAATTAATATAATCTGTTTGAAATTCATAAAAGTTTTCCATTTTAATGGAAGTATAAGATATGTATATCTTATACTATCCATAATTTACTTTATTCCCACCATACTGAAAAATAAGCATCTCCTAAGAGATCAGTCATGCCACCTTTAGCAGGCTCATCATTTCTATTTTTATATACAGGATCACCCCACAATTTTATATAAGAGTTCTGACCCACAATTTCATCATCGTCATCATACTTAACTTTAACTGTTGTCGAAATATCTCCTAGCGGTATAGTTACGGAAACTTCTCTGTCTTCATCATTGTCATCATCTTCAATTATGAGGATGGAACCATACCTAAATTTTTCTTTTTCAACATCATCTTTGTGAATAGTTAACAACTTGAGATGCCTATGATTCCACCCTCCATTTGATATATACTTATGATAAACTGGGACTCCGAGTGTGTACCAATGTCCTTGCCAATATCCATACTCATCACCAAATTTCAGATCTGATTTTGCTAATGTTTTTGTAACCCAAAAATATAGTTTAAACTCAGGATCTCCCTTTCCCCAAGGTTCGTATGCTGTCCAATCGTCAAATGCGAGCCACTCAAAAAATATTGTTCTATCTTTTTTTGTTGGTAAAATTGGATCATCGGCAGGGTCAACATCTGGATCTACGTACATTGCAAAATTTGGCTCCTCTATTGGTTTACAATGATTTCCCCCATGCTCACAATAATTAACTACAAGCACTGGTTCATCAGGTGGCGTGCGTGCATCTAACAACTTGTGTTTACCTTTTAATGAGTACGAGTTCATAGGTGCAAATTCGTCTTTAGGATTAACATACGAAATTAAAAGTTTTGATGGGTCTTTTTTCCAAATATCAAAATGTGCTGCCACTGGAAAATAAATATCAAACTCTTTCTTATTGATCTTCCCCAAAATATTATTTAGTTTTTTTATTTTTGTTGTTCCATCGGTTTTACTTAAACTATTATCTTTTTCTATATTACTAATAAGTTCATTTCTAAAAGATGTTTTTACACCAGATTCAAAAATTATTTCTTCTTCCAAAAAAGATTTAGCGTCTAAAATTTTTTCTTTTTTGTCTGAACTTAAAGTAGCTTTTTGTAAATACTTTTGCAACTCTGAATTATTAAAACTTACTGCTAACTCTCTAACAAGTAAATCTAATTCTTCAATTGATAGATGTGCATTTGGAACAGATTTGGTGGGTACTACAGATGTGGGTGCAGTTGTTGCTTCTTGACAACTTTGAAGACTAAAAAACATCAGCAAGACAAAACTAACTGTTAATAAAATTGTTTTCGCTGAATGATGAGGGGGGGGGGGGGGGGGG